>NZ_DKJH01000019.1:0-144333 GCF_002454655.1 Methylophilus sp. UBA6697 | reverse complement strand
CCATGGCGACCTCTGAATCCACCTAAAAGAATCCTGCTCAGAATAAACAACCCGACTGCGGAGCAGTAATCAATAGCATGAATGCCATCGGCCAATACAATCTCTCACTACAATAACCAAACAAAGGCCCTCAACCCAGAGAGCCTTTATTTTCAGCCCAACTTAAATCTGAGCCTGGCCACCATCGACAAAGAACTCAATGCCGTTGATAAAGCTGGCATCAGGTGATGATAAAAACGCCACTGCCTTCGCCACTTCATCAGGGTCACCCACTCTTCCCATAGGCACTTGAGAACCTAAATAATCCAGCAAGCCTTGTTGTTGCGCTGGGTCCTTACCGGCAAGTTCTACCAAACCTGGTGTTTTGATCGGGCCTGGGCTGACGACATTGACACGAATACCGCGGTCTTTGAGGTCTAAAATCCAACTACGGGCGAGGTTGCGAATGGCTGCTTTGGATGCGCTGTAAATACTAAACGCGGCGGTGCCTTTAACGCTGGTGGTTGAGCCAGTTAATACAATGGACGCGCCATCTTTAAGTAAGGGCAATGCTTTTTGTACGGTGAAAATCACGCCTTTGACATTTCTGC
Source organism: Methylophilus sp. UBA6697 (assembly GCF_002454655.1). Taxonomy (NCBI): domain Bacteria; kingdom Pseudomonadati; phylum Pseudomonadota; class Betaproteobacteria; order Nitrosomonadales; family Methylophilaceae; genus Methylophilus; species Methylophilus sp. UBA6697. The sequence continues at coordinate 143,743 of NZ_DKJH01000019.1, read as the reverse complement.
CAAAAATATCTTCGTAGTGATCTTCGGTAATGGCGCCCAACGGCAACATATTACCGCCACCCGCATTGGCATAGATCACATCAATCTGGGAGTGGTCTTGCTGCACGGCATCATAGAGGCGGTCAATATCCGCCAGTTTGGACATATCGGCCTGAACGCCTTTCACCTTACCGCCTATGGTTTTGATCGCGGCCTCTAACTCGGCTTGTCTACGGCCAGTGATATAGACATGCGCACCCAGGTTTGCAAAGTGTTTGGCTGTGGCAAGACCAATACCGCTAGTACCACCGGTAACGACGACGACTTTGTTTTCAAATGTTGCTGACATGATATTTCTCCTTAAGTAATGAAATAACGTTTACTGCATGGATGAAATATTGCCAGTGAGCCAATAAATGCACTAGACTGCTTTTATGAGTTTAATTGTTCCAAAATTGAGCCAATATGCGTGATATTAATGATTACATTCTGTTTGCGGAGGTGGTGAGCGGCGGCAGTTTTGCGGCTGCCAGCAGACGCGTGCGCATTCCTAAATCCACCATCAGCAGAAGAATTGGTTTGCTGGAAGAGCGGCTTGGCGTTCGCTTAATCGAAAGATCGACCAGGCGATTCCGCGTGACTGAGATCGGGCAATCGTTTTATGAGCGTTGCAAAGTGATTATGCTGGATGTGGAACAGGCGGACTCCATCGTTTCTGAGTCGCTCAGTGAGCCCAAAGGCTTAGTAAGATGCAGTTGTCCGCTAGGCTTGTACGAAACGCTGGCGCCAATTTGTTCTTCATTTCTTCTGGCTTACCCGCAAGCCAGATTACAACTGGTCGCCGGGGATAATCCGGTGAACCTGATCGAGGATAGAATCGACGTCGCCATCAGGGTGCGCACGGTATTGGATACCGACGGCTCTTTGGTGATGAGAACACTTGGGCATTCCGAGCGCATTTTGGTCGCTTCACCTGCGTTTGCGAGCAAGATAGATCAATCCAGCCTGGATAATTTATCCGCCTTGCCAACCATCGCGACCTCAGACCAGAACCATGCCATCGAATGGCAATTCCACCATGCATCATTAGGCACAAAATCTATCTGGCATGAACCAACATTGAGCTGCGTAGACTTTTCAACAGTAAGAGAAGCCGCCATTGCTGGCATTGGGGTGGCGTTATTGCCTGACCATACGTGCAGCCAAGCGTTAAAAAGTGGAAGATTGGTCAGGGTGTTCCCGGAGTGGAAAACGTCCTTGGGCATTCTGCACATTGTATTTACTACACGGCGTGGGCTGCCGCCAGTGGTGCGTGCATTTATTGACCACCTGGCGAGCCAGGTTAAACACACTGGCAATGCGTAGTTTCTGTCTCCAAATAAACAATGGCTTCCAAAACATGGAAGCCATTGTTTATTTCTTATCGATTAAGCATATATTTCGTCCCTACTCAGCATCTTTCTTAGATCTGAAGCGACTGAACAAACCACAACGCACTTTCTCTTGTTCATCTGCTGTCATTGCTTCACTCGCGCAATGCCTATGGTGATGCCCATGGCGACCTCTGAATCCACCAAAAAGAATCCTGCTCAGAATCAACAAGCCGACTGCGTGGCAGTAATCAATGACATGAATACCATCGGCCAATGAAACGACCACGTGGTTCCATAACAGCATGACCACATAAGATAAGGCCGCGATGCAGACTACAGCTAACGCTGCGAATGCAGCACATTTACTTTTACAATTTTTCATTCATCTCTCCAATAATTTGGTTATTAATATGATTAGTCACTAGCATGCAGTTGCTCTCTGAGGAAAGTCACTGCATACCTTTTTCTTGCTAATAAAGTGTTGATGCCAACACCTGTTTCTGCGGCAATTTGTTTAAAGCTTTTGCCATCTAACTCATGTGCGATAAACACTTGCCGTTGCTCACTGGGCAGTTGATTTAGCGTCGAGATCACATGCTCAACCAGCATTTTTCTTTCGTAAATTGACGCCGGGGTTTCGGTTTCAACTGAAAGTATCGATTCCAGCCAGAGCGCATCGTCATTTTCGTCCTGCTCTAGTGCGACTTCCTGCTTTTGCTTTCTAAACCGGTCAATAATGCGGTTTCTTGCCACACGGTATAACCAGGCACCGACTTGCTCCAGTGGCTCTGGCAGGCGGTAAGCTGAAACAAACTCATAGAACACATCCTGCAAAATATCATCTGCGTCACCGGCATTGGGGACGCTTTTGCGGATGAAATTGCGCAGCCTGGCTTTTTCTTTATTGAATGTTTCTGTGATCACCGAATCTTGCTGCGCCATATCACGCTGTGCCAAATAGTGCTGCGTTGTGAGTAAATTGTTTTCTAAATGTATATCCATGCTGTGAAGACGTTTCAGCATTGGAAATATTGTATGCACCCTGAAATATTTTTAAATAAAGTGTGAGCCGCATGGTTATTGCCACTCTGTTGGCGTGGTGCCTAGCCGTTTTGCAAACACGCGACTGAATGCGGCGGAGCTTTGGTAGCCGACTTGTGTGGCGATACTTTTGAGTGGCTTGCCTTGCCGAATCAGGTTTTGTGCAATTGAGAGCCGCCAGTCGGTAAGATAGTCTAATGGCGTGGTGCCTACCGTGGCTTTAAAGTTGGCGGCAAACCTGGCGCGTGACATGCCGGACTCTTCAGCCAATGTTTCCAGTGTCCACGGATGGGATGGATTTTCATGCATGGCTTTGACTGCTTGTGCCAAGCGCGGCTCTGCCAGTGCGGCAAAAATGCTTTGCTGAAGCTGGCCGTGCTGAATGACATGGCGCAGAATCTGGATCAGGAAATATTCTGCCAGCCTATCTAATGCAGCTTGCCTGCCTAAGTCTTGTTCAAATGCTTCATGAAACAATAACTGCAATGTCGGTGCAATCTGCTGCATATCACTCAAGGGCACAATCACAAATTCGGGCAAAGCTGTCGCCAGCGGACTGCGTACTTTGGCACCGAGATCAATCATGGCGCAGACCAATTCACATGGTTCACCTGCCACAGGTGTGAGCACATGTATGGTAGGTTTGGGGAAGAACACTACGCTGGGCTGATCTATGCGAGCGAGCGGCTTGCCCCTGAACATCAGGTCGAGCTGGCCAGAACGTAGCAAATGAATATGGCCCACCTGACCCGCCCCATCAAAATTCACCACCTGGCAAAGATCGCCGGTAAAAAACACCCGAGCTGAGAGGGAGATTTGATTCAACAGTGGCAACAATGGATCCAAACGATACTCCTGATCAACATAATGAGATCTTTGATAATCATGAGTATTGCATGATATCTCCAACGCACAAAGCGTCTTAATTAACCAGACAAGGAGATTCATCATGGCACGTATTCAAACTATCAACCGCGAAACCGCAACTGCTGAAGTCAACGCGACACTGGATGCAGTGAAAGCCAAACTGGGCAAGGTGCCTAATTTAATTGCAACTTTGGCACAAGCGCCTGTTGCCTTAAATGCTTACCTGGGTTTGAGCGAAGGGGTGACCAAAGGCCGCTTAAGCGCAAAACAGAGAGAGTCACTGGCGCTGGCGATTGGTCAGGCCAATAATTGCCAGTATTGCTTGTCGGCACATAGCCTGATTGCCAAAGGGGCAGGTCTTAATACTGAAGCGATTCAGGCCGCACGTAAAGCTGAAGCAACTGATGCAGTGACGGCTGGCTTATTGAAACTGGCAGTGAAAATTGTGCAACAACGCGGCGTAATTTCTGACCAGGACTTTATCGAAGCGCATTTAGCGGGTGTGGATGATGGCCTGATTCTGGAGGTGATTGCCCATGTCGCGTTAAACACCTTGACCAACTACACCAACCATATCGCCCAGACGGAGATTGATTTTCCAGTAGTGACTTTATAAATCGGCGAGATCAGGCCACTAAAGTGTGGCCTGATTGTTTCTGGATAGATACGACTCAAGCAAGAAAGGCTTCTACCGCCTGGATAAATAATTGCGGCTGTTCGGCATGCACCCAATGGTCGGTTGGCAAGGTGACAAATTCGGCTTGAGGGAAATGCTGTTGAAGCTCGGTGATATCACTGTCTTGCACATAATCACTACGTTCACCACGAATAAACAAACTAGGCGGAGCAAAATGTACTGCAATCGCTGTAATCAATGTCGCATAATTGGCTTTGAGCCCTTGCAGGTTAATCCGCCACTGCAACTGCGCTTCGTTTTTGACCAGATTCGTGAGTAAAAACTGCCGTACCCTCACATTAGCGATGGAGCCCTTTAAAGCATTATCCACCTCATTACGTGATGCCATTTGGCTGAGGTTGACTGCCAGCATGTGATCCATTAACTGCGTGTATCTGTCCGGGTAAGTGCGCATGGCCATATCCACCACGATGAGTTTGCTCACTTTTTCGGGATACTGCGTGGCAAATTGCATGGCGACCTTGCCGCCAAGCGAGTGACCAAGTAAATGCACTTGCTCTAAACCGAGGGCATTGAATGTTTCGAGTAAATCATTGGCCATTTCAGGATAGGTTTGTGAATCACTGTGCGGCGAACGGCCGTGATTGCGTAAATCGACGCTGATGACCTGGTAATGCTGTGCAAAATGTTTAGCGATGCTGCCCCAATTGTCTGCCGAACCGAATAGCCCGTGTAATAAAACCAGTGGTTGGCCCTGGCCTAGCGTTTGAGTATGTAATTGCATGCTTAACGATTAAGTAGTTTGAATTTAGCGCTATGGTATCTCAAAGTGCTCCATCGTAAATATCGATCAACGCCCAATCGACTTTTGCAAGCCCTTCAGATAAGATAACTTTTTTTAACAATCATATTTAATANNACCCAGTACCTGCTACGAAGTGCAGGGGAGTCAGTGAAGGCGCAATTATCTGATGTAGATAGCGAATTAGGTATGTACCTTATGCTGCCGCCGATGATTTCATTATTTATTTACGCGTATTATTCAAATCTCCCTTCGGTTAAACATCCCCTGATACTAGGGATTATCACCGGCGTGATCTTCTTCGGCTATATCCTGTTCAAATTAATCAAGCTGATCAAACTACGTGAAAAATTGCGACTGGGCTACGATGCTGAGCTGGCGGTAGGCCAAGAACTCAATACGCTGATGCGACATGGTTATCACGTTTTTCACGATGTCACGCTGAAAAATACAATCAGCAGCTTTAATATTGACCATGTGGTGGTTGGTAAAACCGGCGTATATGCGATTGAAACTAAAGGGCGATCAAAGCCGCTGTTCAAAAATGGCGGTCATCAACACAGGGTTAATTTTGACGGAAAGCGACTGCGCTTTCCCGGTTGGAGCGAAGAGAAGCCTGCTGAACAGGCAACACGCCAAGCGCAATCTTTGCAACAATGGTTAAGTCATGCCGTTGGTGAGGCTGTGACCGTAAAGGCCGTGATCGCCCTGCCTGGTTGGTACGTAACGCATACTCAACGCTCAGAAATTGCCGTCAACAATGGCAAGAACCCCGAGCGCTACTTTAATGCGCAACGACCAGAAAACACATCTGAAAAATTCACACACCAAATTGCACACCAACTGGAAAACATTTGTCGTGATATTGAGCCCATTGCGCTGACCAAACCAAAATCATAAACACACTCAACGCCAAGTGATCGTCAGTGGACTCCTACGCCAGGATCAGAATGCGCTGTATTCCTAACTTTTCGTGATGCCTGAATAATGAAACCTCCACAAATTAATCAAACAAGGAATCATCATGAAAAACACATTCAAATCCCTTCTGTTAGTAAGTGCTTTGACATTGCCTATGGCTGGTTTTGCGGCGGATGGTGACTCGATTGGCACCAAGGTTGAAGACTCTGTGATCACCGCCAAAGTGAAAACAGCGTTTGCCAAAGACAAAGCGGTGAGTGCGACAGACATTAAAGTAGAAACCGACAGCAATGGCCTGGTGCAATTGTCTGGTGTGGTGAAATCGAAAGCCGAAGCAGATAAAGCGGTGCTGTTGGCTAAAAATGTGAAAGGTGTGACTGCCGTGAAAGACGATATTGTGGTTGCACAATAAGTGTTCTGCACATGACCTTGCCCATAGGAATCAGCGCGATTCCTATGGGCAGTTTTACGATCTAGTCCTCTCTCGCCTTCTGCAAGCTCCCTCTCCCCTGCTACGCTAAACAGCCTATAATGGCTTGAACACTGTTGTCATCACGTGTGCCACATTTGGGGACATCAATCATGGCTATTTATAAAACGCCCGGCGTTTATATTGAAGAAGTGAGCAAGCTCCCGCCCAGTATTCCAACCCTGGAAACGGCGATCCCGGCATTGATAGGCTATACCGAAAAAGCGGATAGACAAGGTGTGTCGCTGTCATTCGTCGCCACAAAAATCTACTCCTTACTGGATTATGAAAACCTGTTTGGTGGCGCAGCCAAGTCCAAGGTAACGCTGTGGCTGGATGCACAAGACCAAGTGATTGACGCTACGGTCGATCAACCGTTTTATCTCTATGACAGCGTGCGGCTGTTTTTTGCCAATGGTGGCGGCCAGTGCGTGATCGCCTCCGTCGGCAACTACAACGACCAGGTTTCAGCAGCCACATTGGCAGCTGGTTTAAGCGCCATAGAGACAGACCCGCTGCCAACGCTGATCACCATGCCCGAAGCTGCCCTATGCCGTGAGGCACATACGCTGGAGGCGACTGCGCTGGCGCAATGTGCACAGGTACAAAACCGGTTTGCGTTGTTTGATTTGCGTCTGCAACATAATCCGGCTGACTTCGCCACCGAAGCCGCGCGTTTCAGGCAAAGCCTGGGCATGGACCACCTGAAATATGGTGCAGCCTATGGTCCCTGGCTGGTGACCAGCCTAGCAAGAAGCACGGACTTTAACCAGTTGATGTTTAAACGTAAAGGCGATGGCAGTGTGGTCAGTGCTGAGCAGCTCACCCAGGACCAAGGTATGCAGGCGCTTATCGCAGAAATACGCGCTGCCGGGTTAGTCAAGGCGACGCCTGAATCCCAGGCGCAATTAGCGTCACTCAACCAAAAGCTATACGCACAATATATGCTCGCCAAACAATGGATAGATGCTGCGAATATCGCTTTGAATACCTTACCGTCTACGGGTGCCGTCGCGGGCGTGTATGCCGCGGTCGATCAGAAGCGTGGCGTCTGGAAGGCGCCCGCCAATGTGTCACTTAACGAGGTGATACGGCCAGTGTTTAACCTCACCAGCACACAGCAACAGGATTACAACGTGGATGTAGACGCTGGCAAATCAATTAATATCATCCGCAAATTTACGGGCAAAGGCACGCAGATATGGGGTGCACGGACACTGGCTGGCAACGACAATGAATGGCGTTATATTCCTGTGCGGCGATTGTTTAGCTGGGTAGAAGCATACGTTGGCCAAGGGTTGCAGCAGATGGTATTTGAGCCTAACGATGCCAATACCTGGGTGCGTGCGCAAGCCATGATAGAAAACTTTTTAATCTTGTTGTGGCGACAAGGTGCATTGCAGGGCAGCAAGCCGGAACAGGCATTTTTTGTGAATATTGGCCTGGGAAAAACCATGACGGCAAATGATATTGCGCAAGGTCTGATGCGGATTGAAATGGGTATGGCAGTTGTGCGACCGGCCGAGTTTATTATATTGAAACTTACGGTTAAGCAAGCTGGTTAAATACACTGCGTGCAAGGTGGCTTGCACTCAGGCATCGCCACCTGCTCATAGAAGCGAAGAGAGATCATTTGCATATTATGCGAATGCAGCAGCGCCCACCTTCAGGCATGCCTCTGCACAACTGCGACAGGCCTGTGCGCACGCACGGCAATGTTCAGAGGCATGTTGCTCGCATTGATCGGCACAGGCGGTACAAATTTCCGCACAGTCCTGGCAAACCAGTTCAACAAAGTCGCTGCGACGCGCAATAAATGAAGCCGTCAGGCGACAGAAATCCGCGCAATCCATATCCAGCTCAATACAGGTTCGCAACATCGGGTTGGCCTCAGTTTCACAGGCGATCGCACAGCTTTCACACGTGTCTGCACATTTTTTACACAGTTCCATACATAACTTCAGGTCTTTTTCAGTCATGGTTTTCTCCAGCTTAGTAGCGTTTTAAGAATACTTCGAACTTAGTCACCCTGCCCTGCCAGACTTAAACACAATTTAAGCCATGCAGGGCAATCGACTGATGTGGGCCATTACTGTTTCACGCCCGTGCCGCCGTCTTGGGGCTTTTCATGAAAACGTTTGCTTTTTTCAACGTTGCCCGGCTTGGACTGTTTATTACCAACGCCCTGCCGACCCTGCGTATCGCTGTTACCAGTGGTGGCCGCATTATTATTGTCAGGTTGTGGCTCCAGATAATCGCCGTTCTGGTGCGTATCAGGTACCTGATTTTTTTGCTGCTGTGCGGGCGGCGCGCTGTCTGGTGGTGCCGCAAAAGCAACTGTCATTGAACATAAAAACGTACTGGCTAATAGTATTGAAAGTAATTTTTTCATCATCGCATCCTCATAAAGTTTTAAAGTCACCTGCCAGATTTGGCAGGCTTAGACTCATGCTAATGATGTGGTTAACAGCTGTATGTCAGTGTCTTTACAAAAAAGCTGTAGGATAAATTATGAAGCGGCCTCTTCATTGCCAGTCAGGCTGCCATGGCTACGTATCCAGGCAATGACTTTCAGCAACTCGTCGGGGGTAATACCGTTGTTTGGGTCTGAGGGGTCCATCAAACCCTTGCCTTTAGCGCCCATCCCACCGTTGGTGCCATTCCAGACCGTCTCAAACATGCCTTTATTGGTGGCATCTTTGGCGTAGTTGTAATTAGGCCCGGTCAGCGCTGGCCCGACCTGTCCACCTGCGTCCGGACCATGGCATTGCGTACAGGAATAAAGCTGGAAGGTTTTTTTACCCTGGGCAATCGCATCTTCCTTGCCCACATAGGGGTTTTTACCGGTGGCTAAAAACTCTTTGGCGGCAGGGGTATCGAACAGCTCGGCCTTGATTTCCAGCGGAGAACCATCCTGTGTTTTAACGAACTTAATGGCCTCACCACTAGCAGACGCTCCAGCAGTAGATTCCCCGGCGGCGCCAGTAGTCGATGCCTGTTTATCACAGGCGGAGAGTCCAGCAACTAATACCAACAGGCCTAAGCCAAGCTTGTGATTCATGTCGTTCTCCTAATAATTGTGTTATTCACGCGATTGATGACGCAACCCATTATGAATAAAAGGAAAATGTGCGCCCATGTAACAAAGGCGGAATTTGCTGTAGGAGAATTCGGACGTCACGCCAGGAAATAATCGGCGTAAAAAAGCCTGGCATACACCAGGCGTACTTCGACCAGGCAAGTGGTCAATTAACCGTTAATAATTTCACCACCATTCGGGTGTATCACCTGTCCGGTCATATATGACGATGCCTGGCTGGCCAAGAACACATAGGCGGGCGCAATTTCACTCGGTTGTGCAGGTCGCTTTAAAGGCACCTGGCTACCAAACTCGCTGACTTTCTTTTCATCAAAACTGGCGGGAATCAACGGTGTCCACACTGGCCCCGGTGCCACCGCATTGACGTAAATATCCTTATGCACCAACTGTCGCGATAATGAGCGTGTAAATGACACCACGGCGCCCTTGGTGGCCGAATAATCCAGCAGCTCAGGGCTACCACGATAAGCCGTCACCGACGCGGTATTGATAATATGGCTTTTTTTCGGCAGATGCGGCAAGGCTGCCTTCACCATATAAAACATGGAGAAAATATTGGTGCGGAAAGTATGTTCGAGCTGGCGCTGGCTGATTTCGACAATGCTGGTCTGCGGAAACTGCTGGGCGGCATTGTTGATGACAATATCCAATTGGCCAAACTGCAGCAGCGTGTTGTGCACGACCTGCTCACAGAACCGCTCGTCTGAAACATCACCTGGAATCAGCAAACACTGGCTGCCATAGGCTTCCACCAGTTGCTGGGTCTTTGCCGCATCTTCATGTTCATCTAGATAAACAATCACCAGATCGGCACCTTCTGCGGCAAAATGCACCGCCACGGCGCGGCCAATGCCGCTATCACCACCGGTAATAATGGCCACTTTAGCTTTGAGCTTATCGCTGCCGGCGTATTCCTCTTCAATATATTGTGGCTGGGGATGCATATCTTCTTCCCGGCCGGGCTGCACATATTGGTGCTGCGGCGGATTGATTTTATGTTCAACAACTTCCATGACGTTCTCCTTGGTTGTGACCAAATCTGGCCTCAGCAACATTAATTCTTTAAATGATTGTCCGTGGCGGGTGGGACAGGCTCGCGCGGATCGGGCCGCGGCTGACTGTTCTGGCGCCGCTGATTCTGGTTAGGCAAACCTTCAGCTGGCACCTCTGGCGGGACAATGACACCACGCTCATGTGGCATTTTCGGTGGCACATTGACGCTGTCAGAATCGATATTGCAGGACGGTTTATTTGAAATGGCGGCATCTTCGCAAGGCGGTACGGCATTGTTCACTGGCGGCGCAGACCAAGCATTTCCCGACCACACACTGCAACACAATGAGCCAGCCAATAACATCCAGGTAAGTGTCTTTTGCATACTGTCTTCTCCTTAAAATATAAGAAAGATACAACTGCATCATGCATTGTATGGCCGCAAATACCGCGTCGCCGTCGGCAGTCAACTGATTCGGCTGTAGGAGTTGCCACGGGTAAAAACCCTCTGTGTCAGACTGGTCTGACAACACAATCAGCCCCTGCCCGATACTTGGTCATCGGCTTCATTTTTACACTGCTGGCAGATGGTATTCATCTGCCAGGGCCGCGCATTGGGATCAGCAATCCATATGCATGCTGATGCCAGCCCATATTAAAAATAAGCTTTTTGAGTAGGAGTACGCCATGAGTAGTTATCCCGTTAATGCTTTAGCCATGCCATTGTCACTGGAGCAATCAACCGCGAGTGGCGACATTACCGAAAGTGGAGACATCATCCAGGCGCGCTACATTCTGAACCGTTTGTTTCAGGACTACCCAGTGGCCTTTGCCGTGCGTTTGTGGAACGGCAGTATGCTGACGATCGGCGACGGCGCAGCAGCGTTTACCTTTTGCCTGGAACAGGCATCGGTATTACGTGACATGGTATGGTTTAGCAACCCTAAACGCCTGGTGGAGGCCTATTGCTCAGGTGAAGTACAGATTCAGGGGGACTTTCATGCCGCCATGCAGTTGCGTGAACATTTCGAATCTCTATCTTTGCCGCTGCATGAAAAACTAGGCCTGGTCTTCCGGGCACTGACCCTGGCCAATAACCAACAGGCGCTACCCGAACACACTGCCCACACACCTCACTCCCCGACACAACCTCAATCCGCAAGCGTTCCCTCCTCACATGGCATTGCACTCAGTTACGATGTGCCTGAGGACTTTTATCAGCGCTGGCTGGGTGAACAGATGCTGCACTCGTGTGCTTATTTCGCAAGCCCAACACACACCCTGGCGCAAGCGCAGCAAACACAGTTAACACTGATCTGCCAGAAACTGCATTTGCAACATGGTGACACGCTACTGGATATTGCTTGCGGCTGGGGCACACTGGCCTGCTGGGCGGCCAAGCATTACGGGGTATTTGTACACGGCATCACACATAACCCAACGCAATATGCGTATGCACTCAAGCAAGTGCAACAACAAGGCCTGACGCATCTGGTCAAGATAGAGCTGGCGGACTATCGCACACTGCCTGCGCTGGGCAGTTACGACAAAGCAGCTTGCATCAGCATTGCCGACCATCTAGGCGCAGCGCATTATCCGGACTTCCTAGCCAAGGTACACGCAGCACTCAAACCCGGCGGGTTATTTTTGAGCCATGTGATCACGGCGGAAAATCCGGCTGGCCAGCAAGACGCCTCCACCGCCTTTATCAACCGTCAGCTATACCCGGCAGGCGAGTTAACCTCTTTCGCCCATCTGTTACAACACATGGATAGCGCCAGGTTTGATGTATTTAATGTAGAGGGCTTGCGTCGACACTATGTGATGACCTTGCGCCAGTGGCTGGCAAACCTGGAGGCGCAACATACGTCGATTGCTGCCAGCATGGGGGAGCGTACTTACCGTATTTGGCGTCTGGCGATGACTGCTAGCGCCATCCAGTTCGAACAGGGCGTGACCGGCATGCACCAGATGCTGGCGACACGTAGATAATCTTAACCAACCAGGAAATAGCCAGATGCCCAACATACTCACAACCTCCCCTCAGCGACGCCTACTCACTGCCGCGGTTTGTATGCTGGCATTCAGCAGTTATTCGCAACCATCAAAACTACTGCAATCGCCAGGAATGCGCACCGTCTCTAACGCATCTATCAGCCAGTCAGGCTGGTTTCCAACCACGCAGGCGGCAGAAACCATGCGCGTACCAGAAGGCAAAAAGTCGATCTCAACGCCAGGCGCGAATGTGGTTGCTTTTGCCAATGACTTGCATCACCCGCGCTGGCTGTATGCTTTGCCCAATGGCGACATTCTGGTGGCAGAGAGTTATCCCCAGCCTAAAAATACAGCGTTTAGCCTGAAAAACTGGATCGCCAGCAAATGGATGCATGAAGCAGAGGAGCTGGCAGGTAGCCAACACCAGATTACCCTGCTGCGTGACAATGATGGCGATGGCATCGCTGATGAACGCCATGTGTTTATCAAGGATATCGCTGCCCCGCTGGGCGTGGCGCTGGTGGGCGACACATTTTATGTCGCCAATGCCGAGGCCCTGCTCTTGTTCCCCTACCAGGCAGGGCAAACCCAGATGACACAAACATCCGATCCTGAAACGGCTGATCAAACGATATTGATGCGACCGGCAGCGCAGGAAAAACTGGCGAAAACACCAATGGATGTGCTGACTGACATCCAGCAGGAGGATGGCGCCGCACAAGGACGTCCTGCCAATGTGCTACTCGATAAAAGAGGCTACCTGCTGGTGGCAGATGACGTCGGCAATGTGATCTGGCACGTGAAAGGCAATCGCAAAATCGCACAAAATTAGCCTTACTAGGCTTGAAATGGATAACAAGCCATGAAAAATATATTGTTAATCTACGGCCATGCGCTGAGCCATTGCGCATTAAAGGCACTGGTCAATGACGACCATAGCGTGCACCTGGCCGATGAGGCTGGCAGTGTGCATGACGCCATGTTGAAAATCCGCGAGCATACCTACGATGTCATCATTTTGGATGTGTCCGCAGCGGAAACCAATGGCCTGGAAGTATTCTGCGACCTCAAGCAAGCTTTTCCTGACCTGCCTGTCCTCATTATCAACGGCAGTGAACGGGTTGAGCGCATGATCCATTTTATCCGGCTGGGTTGCGCGGGTTATTTGTCTTACACGACAGACAGCGCGCAAGTGATTCCGGCTATCAATGCCATCGCCCGCGGACAAGCCTATGTTTCGCCTCAGCATCAGCAAATGGCTGCCAACAGCGAGCCCATGCTGCATGAACGTTTGTCACTGCGTGAGCTGCAGGTATTTTTCAAATTGATTAAAGGCCAGGCCGTGAATTCAATCGCGATGGAACTGGAGATTGCGCCAGGCTCTGTCAGTGTGTTTCGATCGAAGATCCTCAAAAAAATGCACGTGCTCAATAATGCTGCACTGATTTACTACGCGCTCAAATACCATCTGGCCCCCGTGGCGGGGGCTACCAGCAAATCAGCCAGGGAGGTGGCCTGATTACAATTTCTTAACGGCAAACTGCAATTGCTCAATGGCTTCCCATGAAATCAGTGAGCCGATCAAAATCACCGCAAATCCCAGCCCGGCGGTACACACAATCGCCATGCTGAGTGTGACCAGCGCCCCGCGTTCGCGGATACCAAAAATATAGCGCACACCTCGATACACCAGTAGCACCGATGCCAATACGGCTACTCCATGCACAACCACATTGAAACTTAAACTGGGCACAATATAAAACAGTGACGTCAGCCATAGCGGCGTGGTGGCTATCGTCATAATCAGCAAGGAGTCACGAAAATCAGGCTTGATATTAACCATCTCGGCCAGGTTTTGCGTAATCCAGGCCATCACCAACAACACGCCCAATTGCAAGAACAGCAACTCGGCACTCACCATCAGCAAACGGTTACCAGGCAGGTTATCAAAAAACAATTTTGGGTAATTGTGATATAGCCGCAGATACATCATCACGCAGGGAATCAACGATAACGGCAAGACATAGAACAGCATGAGTTGCGATACGCTGGGCTTTTCGGCCAGCAGAGATTTTGCCTCACCCCGCTTTGGTGACACGTAATTAAATAAATGGATAGGATTCATGCGGCGCTCCTTGAAACGAAAAAAGTGAATATCTGTTTATTAAAAAACAGGCCATCACACTGCGCCACAAGGCCTAGGCTGATTTGGCTGTAGGAAGATGCAATGCCATTGAGTCCAACGATGGATAAAGTAATTCCTACAGATATTTGCGGATTCATCCGATGCTGCCGACATACAGCCACGAGCATACTAAAGTTTCTGAATACATTTACTTCCACACATTTAATACACAATTTGGAGACTTACCATGGCAGACAATGACGATGTGATTTCTACCTTGAATGATTTGATCGAAGTATCGAAAGATGGCGAAGAAGGTTTTCGTTCTTCGGCAGAGCATGTAGATGAACCACAACTTAAAACATTCTTTTTGCGGCGGTCACAAGAGGTGGCTGCCAGCGTACAGGAGTTACAAGAGCTGGTGCGCTCACTGGGTGGCGAGCCTGCATCATCCACCAGCCTGGGTGGTGCCTTGCACAGACGCTGGATTGCCATTAAAACGGCGCTGACCAGTAACGATACCGTGGCCGTTTTAAACGAAACCGAACGTGGCGAAGATGTCGCCTTGGCTGCTTATCGCAAAGCGGCTGAAAAAGACTTGCCGACACATATCCGCTTTGTGGTGGTACGCCAGCTTGAAGGTGCCAAGCGTAATCATGACCAAGTAAAACAACTGCGCGATGCCGCACGTGCAGAAGCCGCCGCACATTAGTCATACCGGCACCACTCAACGGCTTTATT
Source organism: Methylophilus sp. UBA6697 (assembly GCF_002454655.1). Taxonomy (NCBI): domain Bacteria; kingdom Pseudomonadati; phylum Pseudomonadota; class Betaproteobacteria; order Nitrosomonadales; family Methylophilaceae; genus Methylophilus; species Methylophilus sp. UBA6697. The sequence continues at coordinate 128,700 of NZ_DKJH01000019.1, read as the reverse complement.
AGCCATCCCGAAGCCTCGTCTGACTGACGGGGCTTCGTTTACGTGTGTTGATCAACGTGCTTGAATAATCAGAGGAGATCCAAGTGAACCATCGTTCTGACAAATGGGATCAGTTAACCAATGAATGGGCAGAATCCCTTAAAAAAGCAAAAATCCGGCAGGCGATTATTGACGACAAGATGCATTCTTTTTTGCGGGGGAATGGTTGCCTGCCAACGGCAGAGGAGTTAAAAATCGTTGAAGAACTATGGCGTCAGCATGTAGAGGCCAGAAACAGAACAAATCAGTTTATCCAGGTGGTGCTGCAAAATTACACGACAACGGATGCGACTCAATAGGGATGCCCCTATCTGAAACCTCAGCCGCACCATGCCCGAAAATTAATCTGCTTCCCAGTCATTGGTGATCTGCGCCAGCGTACGGTTGATTTTCACAATACCGCCTTCAGTAGACACCACCCAGCTCACAGGGATGTAGTGGTGAACACCGGCTTCATCCTTTTTGAGTTTGATGACATCGTCACTTTCGAGATGGTCGACTACAGCAAAGTGTTCCGCCTGTGCGGTAGTGACAGGCATATCGGCTTTAATTTCTTTAGCATCAATCATGGCGCTTCCTATCCCGCTCACGCGGCAAACAATGAAACTTCAGTCTGCCGTATTGCAATGGCACTGGCTAGCGCACGCTGACTGAGTTTGCTGTAGGAATCAGAAGATGGCCTGCGCCAGTAAACACTACTCTAGATTATCTGACAGTAAACTCAGCTGGCGCCTACACCATTTTGAAGCGAACTGCTTATGATGAACCCTGATGCGAGAGGGTAGTGCTCGTGTGTAAACGACAATCAGAAAGGCATGGAATGGCAATATTTTACCTAAGCGTATGGCAAGGCGTTCCTCAGCAAAGCGATCTGATCTGGGAAGCCAATGTGCTGGCGCAAAACATAGAGGATGGTTATAGAATAGGCAAAACGCGTTTTGCGGTGGAGCATCCAGACAAGGACTTGAAGCGTTACACAATGGTGGCGACGGGTGACAGCGTTGAAAAGTCGATAAGTGTCTAAACTCTTAACCTCAATGCATACATTGAATGCAACAGCCAGAAACAATAAACCCGACCTAGTGTCGGGTTTATTGATATGCAAGTTAACGCTTGAATTACTTGTTCATCACGTACATTGTCACTTCAAAGCCAAAACGCATTTCAGTAGCAGCTGGTTTAGTCCACATGATAGTCTCCTTGGTTAAGTTGTTACATCTCGTTAGACACAACTATACGCAGACCAGCCACGAAATGCTTGCGCAGCATCCCTAAAAGCACCTCATGATTTTACTTAGTGGAAACTTCATTCACTGCCCCCTGCCTTAACACCACGCTTAGCCATAACCAGCCTGCCAACCCGGAAAGCAGCGAGCCTGTAAGTATGGCCATTTTGGAGAGATTGATCGCATCCGCCATCTCGCTAAAGGCCAGGTTGGTAATAAAAATCGACATGGTAAAGCCGATACCACCCAGCATGCCTGCGCCAATCACATGCGGTAAACGCAAAGGCGGATGTAGTTTGCAAACACCCGTCACAATAGCCGCTACCACGGCCAGCGTAATCCCCACCGGTTTGCCAATCAGCAAACCGAGAATAATCCCCAGACTGTTGCTATGTGAAAATACGGCACTCATGCTATTTGCCGCCACCTGCACACCGGTGTTGGCAAAGGCAAAAACAGGCAGGATCAAGAAAGCCACCGGCAGGTGTAAAGCATGCTCCAATTGATGCGATGGCGAATGCTCATCATCCGGATTGCGATTGAAGGGAATGGCAAATGCCAGTGCGATGCCTGCCAACGTCGCATGCACACCAGACTTGAGTGTCAGCCACCACATGAATGCCCCGCCCAGCACGTAGGGAATCATGCTGAGCACCCGCCAGCGATTGAGCGCAAACAGCAAAGCCAGCACAGCCAATGCGGCCAACAGGTGCGGCCATGAAATAGAGGCGGTGTAAAACACCGCGATCATGATAGCGGCGCCCAAATCATCAATCACGGCAAACGCCACCAGAAACACCTTGAGCGGTGCAGGCACGCGCTTGCCCAATATTGACAACACGCCCAGTGCAAAGGCGATATCCGTCGCCATCGGGATGCCGACGCCTGCCTGGTAGTCAGTGCCGTGGTTGAATTGCCAGAAAATGAAGGCTGGCACGATCATGCCACCCATCGCGGCAATGGTTGGCAGCAAGGCATTGTTGACGCTGGATAACTCCCCTACATACAACTCGCGTTTGAGCTCCAGCCCGATCAGCAAAAAGAAGATCGCCATCAGGCCATCATTGACCCACTCTTCAAGGCTTAAACCCAACCATTGGTGATGCCAGAAATGATGGTAGTGCTCGGCCAGCACGCTGTTGGCAATGACCAGCGCCAGCACTGTGACCAGCAATAGCAGGATACTGCTGGCCTGCTCAGAAGCCAGGAAGCGTTGGAAAGTGGCGGTTAACGGACGCATATTGATAGCGCTAATGAATTACTCAATTAATTATTCACCAATGGCAAAGCCGATGCCAAACATGGTTTGCGCCTGATTATAATCCAGTAGCGAGACGCCATAACCACTGGCCAGCATGGCGTAGAAACGCACACTTTCACTTTTGAGCGGCTTGTACTGCACATCAAACTTCACATAGCCTTTGTTATCGCTACGCATATTGTTACGCAAGGTGACACTGGCAGCCGTGGTATTGGCCTCGTTATCCCAGCGCAAAATCGCATCGCCATAGCCCATATATTTGCTGATATCCGGGTTATCGTTATCCGATTTGCTTTCAGGAATACGCCACCATGGGCGAACCAGCAAACTATAGCGCTCATTGAGCTGCCAGCCGCCCTGCAAATAGACGCGGTTCCAGCTGCGTGATAGTGGTTGCGAGCGGCCATTGGACTCATGCATCAGGCCCATATTGAGCATATTGGGCATGGCATTGAGCCAACTGTTTTCTTCTGCTGGTTTGTTCAAGCCTAGCGATAAAATCAACTCGGGTGAATAATTGTGATCCCGCATGGGGCGCGACTGCTCTTCGTTATACACCTGCCAGAATGACTGCTGGGTATAAGCCCCCCACAAACGCGCACTTTGTATCCACTGGTTTTTAGGCAACCAGTCTGACAGGTTCATCAACTGTGTTTTCAGGCTGATCTGAAAATGCAAGTCATTGTGCCCCAGGCCACGGTCTTGCGTATTAGGACGTGATGGCGAGGTCGGAACATCATTGGGATTATTCGAGTACGCGGTCACCAGGTAATTGAGCTGATGGGTTTCCAGATCGGTAAAGTGCAGTTCATCCTGACTGTTTAAATGCCATTTGCGTGCGAGGTAACCCGTCTCTGCCCCCACACTTTTCACTAGCTCCTGTTGGCTAGGGGCCAATATTGGGGGTACCACGCGTGTCGGCGTATATTGCTCGGCGACTTTATCAAAACAAATCAGGCGACGGCTGGCATCCGCAGCAAACTCGGTTTGGCAGGTGCGCAAGGCATTTTGCATCTCCTGCATGTCCGCGGCCTGTGCCTGACCACTCAATATGACGGCAAAAAGAATGAAGCTGCGCAGAAAAAGAGTGCGCAGGGTGTGAAGCATGAACATACGGATTCCCTTCAGCGGGCGCCTGCGTTAAGGCGCCGGATTCATCATGATCAGATGCTGTTGCTCGATTGCGTTTAATACTTCATCACTAAGCTTTACTTGATAAGCCGCGACGTTTTCCTGCAACTGGTTCATGCTGGTGGCACCGATGATGGTGCTACCGACAAACCAGCGGTGATAGATAAAACTCAGTGCCAATTGCGTTGGTGTGAGGCCATGTGCACGCGCCAGCTCGGCATAGGCTTTGGACGCCGCCGGCACGCCCGGTTTTTTATAACGCTGTGCATAACCCAGAAACAAAGTAACGCGACCAGGGGTGGCAGGGTCGTCGACATATTTGCCGGTCAAATGGCCAAATGCCAGCGGAGAGTAGGCAGCCAGGCTAATACGTTCGCGGTACAGCACCTCGGCCATGCCAAACTCCATGCCACGGTTCATCAGGTTATAGCAGTTTTGCAACACGGCAATGCGCGGCAAGCCTTGTTCGCGGGCGAGTCGCAAAAATTCCATCACACCCCACGGTTGCTCATTACTCAAGCCGATCGCGCGTACCTTGCCTTCCCTGATCAACTCGTCCAACACTTCGAGCTGGGTTTGAATCGGCACCCAGTTGAGAGGTTGGCCACTGGCATCGCGTTCGGCACGGGGGTCAAACTGGTATTGGCCAAACATGGGCACATTGCGTTCTGGCCAGTGCAGATACAATACATCGAGGTAGTCAGTTTGCAAACGTGTCAGGCTGTCATGCACCGCCTGGCGGATATTCGCCCTATCCATGCCGCTCGGGCCGCCGCGTATCCACTGCATGCCACGCCTGGGGCCCGCTACTTTGCTGGCCAGCACAAAGCGATCACGCGCCTGCTTTTTAATCCAGTGGCCGAGGATAGTCTCTGTCTGCGTCACGGTTTCTGCCCGTGGCGGCACCGGATACATCTCAGCCGTGTCGATAAAATTAATACCTTGTGAGAGGGCAAAATCCAGCTGGTTGTCGGCGTCTTGCTGGGTGTTCTGGTCGCCAAAGGTCATGGTGCCCAGCGCGATTTTGGAGACGCGAATACCGCTGTCCCCGAGTGTTGTGTGATCCATTAATGTAATACCTGTTTTTCTGTGGGTACCTGCATTACGATACTGGAAACCGCTTCTGGTTCCTTATCCTGATGTGCGGGCAATGTCCAGCCTGCGTCCTGGCTGGCGACCATCAACATACGGCTGATGGCCAGCACCAGTTGGTGATTTAAACTCATATTGACGTTCATGCCGTTGGCGCATACCAACTGCATATGATTCAACTGGTCGTTAATCGACACGAAGCGTGTGTCAACGACCAATAACTCCTGCTCACTCACGGCCGATGGGCGTTGCTGGTATGCCGTGGAAAAATCCAGGTCTTCCAGCTGATGCACGGCATCAGCCTCTTCTTCAAACTGGCGCGTGGCTTCAGTCGGCGATTGTGCCGCAGGCAAAGGTGAAGCATTTCCCAGCGCCAATGCGGATACGGGCAAATGCGCTTCACGGTTAAGCACCTTAAACATTTGTCGCGCGATACGATAAGTCAGCCATACGCGGATTTCCTGTGCCTGGCTGACAGCGGCTTTCATCAGCAAGCGGTCTTGTTGCTGATCATAAGCAAGATTGATCTGTTGGATGGATTGCTGTTGCATGAGATTAGTAGCTTTGCAAAGGGTCATCACTAGCATACCGCAGTTGCTCACCTGCTGCCTAACACAATCCTCAGCTGACGGTGAATGTGGTGGTTAAAGATACACTCCGATACAAAACCACCACGCCCTGCGCGGATACATTTACGTATGCTTTGGTCATAGGAATATAAGTAAACATGCCTGTCACAGGAGGCGATATGTCCAAACAAAAACTGACACAGTTAAAAACACCTATGCACTTAAAAACAATGGCACTCACCGGCCTGATGGCAGCACTGATGCTCGCCAGCAGCGCTGCTCAGGCTCATCCACCAGGCCACGGCGGCTGGCACGGTGGAGGCTGGCATGGCGGTGGTGGCGTCGGCTTTTATTTCGGCGCTCCCTATCCTTATTTTCCATATGCATATTCGCCTTACGCCTATCCGTACCCATATGCTTATAGCCCACCACCAGTCATTGTGACCCAACCGCAACCACAGGTTTATATCGAACAAGGTAGCGGTGCCACCAGTGCGCCTGCCCCGGCACAAAGCGCGCCACCTGCGGCCACTGCTGGCAACAATGGCCAGGCTTACTGGTATTACTGCGAGCAATCTGACAGCTATTATCCTTACGTCAAAGAGTGTCCGGCGGGCTGGAAACAAGTGACGCCTTCGCCACCAAGCAAATAGGCCTAAGCATATGAAAACAACACCTATGCTGATCATGGTCGCGGCACTGAGCTTGTCAGCCTGCGCTACCAACCCCACCGGCCCAAGCAATATGGCTTTACCGGGCACGGGCAAAGACTTTAATGTTTTCAGGGCAGATGACCTATCCTGCCGTGACTTTGCCTTGACGCAAATTGGCGGCAAAACCGTCAACCAGCAATATAACGCCAGCCTGGCCACCACGACCGCAGTCGGCACCGTCGTAGGCGCAGCCCTTGGTGCTGCGGCAGGCGGTGGTGAAGGGGCAGCCATCGGCGCAGGCATGGGTGCCTTATCCGGCGGCGCCATCGGCACTAATACGGCGGCAGTCAGCGGCACAAATGCGCAGGATAAATACGACAACGCTTACTTCCAATGCATGTATGCGGCCGGACACCGTATTCCGGTACCAGCCAGCATGGCGCGAACCTACTCGCAAGGTGGCAATGCCTCTAGCACAGCATCCTCGCCTGCTGCATCCGGTTATTATCCACCGCCTCCGCCGCCAAACCGCCCTCGCTAGGCAAATCGACAGGCAGCCGTAGAAAGCTGCCTGTTGCTATCACCCTGGCCGATTAAATTAACATACCGCCGGAAGCCTCAATACGCTGTGCATTCACCCAGCGATTGTTCTCCGACAGCAGGCTCGCAATCATCGGGCCGATATCATCTGCCACCCCTACACGGCCCAACGCAGTTTGCGAAGCAATATAGGCGTTGACCTCTTTGTTATCGCGTACCAGGCCCTGGCCGAAATCCGTTTCAATCGCACCTGGCGCTACCGTATTGACCGCAATCTGGCGTGCACCCAGCTCTTTGGCCATATAACGTGTCAGTACCTCAATGCCTCCCTTCATCGCCGCATAAGCGCTGTAGCCAGGCAAGCTGAACCGCGCCAGGCCACTGGAAATATTCACAATGCGGCCGCCATCACGCAATACTGGCAGCAAGGTTTGCGTTAAAAAGAAAGTGGATTTCAGATGGATATTCACCATATCATCAAACATCTGCTCCGTAGTTTCAGCAAATGGCGCATGGATGCCCGTCCCTGCATTATTCACCAGGTAATCAAACTGCGTAGCTTGCCACTGTGTTTGCAGGGCCTGCTTCAATTGCGCAGAAAATGCAGCAAATGTTTTCACCTGCGCCACATCCAGCTGTAAAGCCACCGCCTTGCGCCCTAACGCTGTGATTTCATCCACCACTGCTTGTGCCGCGGCCTGTTTGCTTTGGTAGGTCAATACCACGTCTATGCCCTGTTTTGCCATTGCCAGCGCGGTGTTCTTACCCAAACCACGGCTGCCACCTGTAATTAATGCAATCTTGTTTGTCATATGCGTGCTCCTGTGTTGATGAAAGATAGACGCAGTTTATTGATAATCAAAAATACGATAAATAAGCATGAAGTGATTATACTGTTCACAATTAATGAACAATTGAAAGCAAATTGCCATGCTGGATAGCACCGAAAGCCTGAAGCGTTTTATGCGCGTTGCCGAACTCGGCAGCTTTACCAAAGCGGCAGATAGTCTGGGACTGCCCAAAGCCAGCATCTCACTGGCGGTGCAGCAACTGGAAAGTAAACTGCACACGCAGCTGTTCCACCGCACCACACGCAAAGTGCAACTGACGCCGGACGGCCACTTGTTTTATGAAAAAAGCAAAGATGTCTTGAGTGAGATCGAAGAATTAGAAACTTTGTTCATCAGCGATGATAGCCAAATCTCAGGTGTCGTCAGGGTCAACCTGTCACAACCGATGGCGCGGCACCTGCTTATTCCGGCCCTGCCTGCATTCTTGCGGCGCTACCCCAACCTCAATATAGAGATCAGCAGCGAAGACCGCAAAGTAGACCTGGTGCGCGAAGGCTACGATTGCGTGGTGAGAACCGGCGAAGTGGCCGAAACCGGCATGATGATGCGCAAAATAGGCGAAATGCAACAAACCAACTTCGTCAGCCCAGGCTACCTGGCCGCTTACGGTGAACCCAGGGCGATCGCAGACCTGCAACAGCACACTTTGATTCATTACCAAACCAGCAGCAACAAACGGTTTGATGCGTTTGAATATCAGCTAGAGGGCGAATTACATCGTATCAAAATGCCCAGCCGCATCTGCGTCAACAATACCGACGCCTACCGCGCCGCCTGCGTGGCCGGGCTCGGCATCATGCAAGCGCCTAAGTTAGGCGCCATGGAGATGCTTAATAGTGGCCTGTTAGTCGAAATACTACCGGCCTGGACCGCACCCAGCATGGCCGTTTCCATGCTGTTCCCGCATCGTCGCAATTTGTCTAAGCGCGTGCGGATTTTCATGGATTGGCTGAGTGACATCGTACAAAACCAGTTAACACCTCGCTAAGCATTTACCAATATGCAGGCAAAAAAATCCCCTGCGTTTGCCGGAGGAAGGGTGGCAAACCACAGGGGTTAGGAGAACAGGCGCCATCATTTTAGGAAAGTGAGGGATTTACTTTCTGAGGACGTCTGACTACAAGAAAACGGTTGTGAGCTACTCCAGCTTAAAAGCCACCGGGATAGTAATTTTGAAACTTTTCTTTCTCAGGCTGTCTTTCACGCCCAGCTGCGCAATGGCTTTTTTCACCATGCGCATAGCCTCTTCATCCAGTGGCACATGCTTGCTGCTATCCGTCAGCGACACATTGACCAACTCACCACGCACGAACTGGGCGACCACCGTAGCCTCACCTTCTAGATGACGGCGAATAGCGATGGCTGGATATTGTTTGCTCTTACTGACCAGCGCACGTAATTGTTCGCCATAATCGCCCCAGGCATCAGAGTCACTAGCGCTTAATTCATCCGACTCAACATTTGCCTGCGTGCTCGGCGCAGACGCGCTGGGTTTTGCATCTTTTGCAGCAGAGTCATTCGCCGCATGCTGGGCGCTTTCTGCACTCACACTGGGTGCCGCAGGTGCTGGGCTCACAGCTGCTGGTTCCACTTTCGTCGGCGCCGCTTGCTCTGGCACACGATAATCGGCCTCATGATTGCTCGGGGCAGCCAATATCTGTTTAGGCGTTTCTACCGGCGTTTGCGGTTTCCCCATTGGCGTCGCTTTGGGCGGTTCAACCGGCGCGGCCGTTTCCGTCACTTGCTGCACACGCGGTGGCAAAGCTTTGATTGAGAAAAACTCAATTTCCAATTTTTCCGGCATGTTGGGTAACGCAATCTGGCTTAAGCTAGGGTAGACCGCCACTATCAGCAGGTGTAAGCCCAACGACAGCATAACCGCACGCCACAACAGTGCATCACTCTGCTGTTCAGGATAAATCAGGCTGCTCATGCCTTACTTCCCGGCCTCGGGCGACATGACAAAACTAAACTTGCTAATGCCCGCACGCTGAATAGCCGCCAACACTTTGGCCACCACGCCATATTGCGCATGTTCATCAGCATAAATCTCCACCGCCGGATCATGGCTTTTTTTGAGTACACCCAACTCTGTCGTCAACACCTCCAGCGCCAGTCGCTGTTGGTCGAGAAACACATCACCTGCATCGGTGACGCTGATATGTGCTGTTTTGGGCACCGTGATGGCTACCTCGGCACTGGCCTGCGGTAACTTGACCTTCACCGCATTCATAAGCAAAGGTGCGGTGACAATAAATACCGTGAGCAATACCAGCATCACATCCACCAGCGGCGTCACATTGATTTCACTCACCAGTTCTTCGTTTTCACTGTCCCCTAAAATCGCCATGTTATTACCCCTCCGCACCCGATTGCGTCAGCAAAGACTGAAAGCGGCTGGCGACTTGCTCCATATCGGCTCTATGCACTTTTTGCTTGCGCATAAAGTAGTTGTAGGCCACCACCGCAGGCACCGCCGTCGCAATACCAATCGCCGTCGCAATCAGCGCCTCGCCGATCGGCCCGGCCACTACATCCAGCCCGGCAGAACCGGTCGCAGTGATGGTACGCAGCGCATGCATAATGCCCCATACCGTGCCAAACAAGCCAATAAACGGTGCGGTAGAACCGATGCTGGCCAGTACCGCCACACCACCATCCATGCGCTTTTGTTCCAGGTAGGCTTGTTGTTTGAGCGAGAGTAAAATAAGCTCCTGACGCTCGTTTCTGCGCAACACTGAGTTCGCCATGACTTCGTTCATCGCACGCATACCCGCATCACACAAACGCGCAAAGCTGCTATTGCTGTTAGCAATAATCTTGGGCAGTTCGTAAATCGTTTTTACCTGCTGCCACTCGGATAGAAAATTATTCGATGCACTACGGGACTTATACCAGGCCCAGCTTTTCATCAGGATGATGGACCACACCAGCACCGACAGCACGCCCAGTAAGTACAACACGAGATCAACAATATCAGGCACCAAATCCACAGTTCGCTCCATTATCAAAATACAGAAAAAACAAGCTGGATGTCTGTCACATGCAAGACTTACCGTGGCCGGTCTCAACATGCAGCTCAGGAAAAACACCCAACCAATGTCAGGAATTTTTCACATTTACATCCCTTCATATGTTTAATCGCTGGGATCGCCAAAAGCCTGACGTCATTAACAAAACTTTACATTAAAATGATTCATCACATAGTGCCAGCATTGACTGCGACCGGCTGCGGCAAATAAATGAAGTACCACTCACCGTAATAACGCTTGTCATTCAAATGCTGCAACTCACCACGGTAGCCTTTGGTTTTAAACACTGTTTTATCAGACAAACTGTAAATCCCCATGATGCCGCCGCTGGGGGCGGTGACCAGGCCCCAGCCCTCGCGCTGTGTGATGGGATCAAAATAGCCTTTGCGCAAATGCCGGCGCGCAGTCGGGAAGCGGGTATCTTCTTGCAGCGCCTGCAAAGTCGGTGGGAAGATTTTCACTACGCCTGGCGTCTGGTTGTAATAACGGCCAATGGCATCGCGATAGGCCAGGCCCACCTTGATCAGTTCCTGCTCTCTTTCACGCAGCACCTGAGTTTGCCAGCGCATGCTGGCTTGTACCATGACCAGGCCACTGAGCATAATGAGCATAAACATGCCAATCAGCACAAAGCCGGTGGTGAGGGCCTTACCACAGCGCATAGGGCGTACCATCTGCGGCCACCAGCGCAGAACCGCTATGCACATCAAAGACACTACCCTGCTCGTCAATATTGGGCGGCAAGGTAATCACCCAGGTATCCATACGTTCGGTGATCGGATCAGGCGGGATAGCTTTCAGGTATTGGCGCTCAACCAGTTCATCCAGGGTTTCCGGATAGCGGTTTTTATCGCTGTAAAACTTATCAATGGCATCACGCATGGTGAGCAAGTCATGCCGCAAACTGGTCTCTTTCGAGCGCTGCAACATATGCATGAATTTTGGCGTCACAATGGTTAGCAACATGGCCAGAATCGCCAGCACCACCAGCATTTCAATTAGGGTAAACCCACGTTTCATGGCTTTACCACTCACTGTAAGGTTGTTGGTTAATGCCGATAGCGGGCGAACGCGAAGAGACGTCATACACATCCTGCGCCATCTCATCAATTGCACCGTCATAAGCGCGGATACGCCAGGTGCCCGCATTGCTTTGTTCGGTGTCTGCTGCAAACGGGTCACGCGGGATACGCCTTAAAAAAAACAGTTTTTTCTTTTTGGGATCCTGCGTATTTTCAACCCCAGTCACCAGGATGGCCAAACTGGCCGGATATCCGCTGCCATCAGCCGTTTTTTTGATCAGGCCCTGATCCACCGCACCTTTGTAGGCATCCAGCGCATCACGTATTTGCCACAAGGCGCGCTTGAGTTCACGTTCTTTGTCGCGCTTGGTATTCAGTTGCAACACCGGGCTGGCCGAGGTTACCAGCAAGGCGAGTAATGCCAGCGTGACCAAAAGCTCGACCAGAGTAAAGCCGCGTGATCGTCGGTTTGCAACAAGCATGTTATTGCCCTTGAATAATCATGGTGTTGGGACTGGCTGCAGGGTTGGGAGGTGCGGAGTTGATCAATTGATCGGCAAAATTGGTATCTACTTTCGCGCGGTCAGCTGCGGTATTTTGCGGCATGGCCACTGGGCTGGATGCCATCGCGTCTGAGGTTTGTACTGCTCGTGCACCCGTTGTACCTAACGGGTTTGCCGTAGCGGCAATGCCGGAAGGAATCAGGCTATAGACCGAACTGGCCGGGCTCAGGTTATGCATGATGCGCGGTGTAATCAGCAATACAATTTCATTTTTACGCTTGTCTTCATTATTACTGCTGAAAAACTTGCCAATCAGCGGCAAATTGCCCAGGCCAGGCACTTTACGCCGCGTTTTCTGTTCGTCGTCACGGAATAATCCGGCCAAAATCTGCGTTTCGTTATTGCGCAACTGCAAGGTAGTATTGGCATTGCGGCTGCCGATGGTATACGCCAATACCCCAGAACTGGTCGTGACCTGGTCGGTGATATTACTCACCTCCATGCCGACTTTGATACTGACCTGGTCTTGCATCTGGATCACCGGCTCGACGTCAAGCTTGATGCCGACCTCAATATAATTCACATTCTGGCTGACAAAACCCTGCGCACTGGCGACGCTGGTCAGCACCGGAATTTTATCGCCGACATGAATCTTGGCGCGGTCACGATTCTTGACCCGGATTTTGGGGCTGGCCAGCAAATTGGTATCGGTATCCTGATGCAGCAAATTGAGCACAATAGCGGGATCATTGATCGAAAACACGCCCAGGTTGCCGTTGAAATTACGCAATTCGGTCAGCGTCAGTTTGCCTGCTTGCGGTTGCGTACCGCTGCTGCTACCGGCTGCGTTGCCCTGCACGCCGACGCCAATCTGGGTTGGATACTGGATACCGAGGTTTTCCAGGTTACGGCGGTTGATTTCCATCACCTCAACTTCGAGCATCACCTCGGGTTCATTGAGGTCTTGTGAGGCAATCAGCTTCTCTGCGACTTTAATGCGGTCCATGGTATCGCGCATCACCAGCGTATTGAGCTTTTCATCAATATAGACATCGCTGGCACGCAACACGGTTTTCATCATATTGAGCGCACGTTTGGCGTCCATATGCGTCAGGTAAAAACTGCGCACAAATAATTCTTCATACTGCGCCGCGCGTGCTTGCGGATAAATTAGCAAGGTATTGCTGTTGAGCACTTTCTTGCCTAACTGATGGCTGGTGAGAATCACGTCCAGCGCCTGTTCTATCGGCGTATCACGCAGCAACACATTCACGCGTATGCCTTCGTTGAGTTCCTGGTCAAACGAGAAATTCAAATCTCCGGCCTTGCCTAGATATTCGAAAGCATTTTTAATCGGCGCATTTTTAAGCTCCAGCGTGACTTTCTTTCTCAACGAAGACTGCAAGGGTCGCACCACACTGGTCCGTTCGTTTTTCTTTTGCTCCAGATGCTCGAACAATTGCCGCGCCCCGGCATGCGCGGGCTGCTCGGCCAGGATACTGCGCAAGCCAAACTCGGCACCAGCCAAATCCTCAGCCGCAATCGCTACCTTCACCTGTTCCAGTTGTATCGAATGCTGACGCGCCAGTTGTACTTTTTGCATGCCGTCACTGGCAGCACGGTTGTTAGGTGCAAGCTGTAACACTTGCTGGTAACCCTCAATCGCCGCATCATATTGTTGGGTGAGCAATAAACTATCCGCTTGCTGCAATTGCTTTTGCAGTTTCTTTTCCTGCAACAGGGTCAGCCAGTTTTTATATTGCGGTTGGCGTGGATGCGCATCGACCAAGGGTTGCAACAGTTGAATCGCTTCCTCGTCCTGGCCACGCGCCGCATAGACTCTGGCCTGCTCCAGCGTGGCATCACCATTTTGTTGTGCAGGCAATAGGTTGCTGCAACTGGCTAATAACAGCGGGCAGCCCAACAACCAGGCCCAATGACTATACGTTTGATTCACTTGCTTGTTCAAAATACCACCCCGTTATCCAGCCTGATTTCAAAGCGCTTGGCCGCATGTTGCAGCACGATTTTTTGTTGGTCGAGCAGGCTCACCTGCCACCCATCGGCAAAATGGTCGCCTGCATGTACGACGTATTGTTGCTGGCCATCGGTTAAAAACACGGTCCAGCGCCCGTCTTCCTGCAATCGACCAGCATAGGTATAAGGATTCACTGCCTCTGGAACGACAGGCACCGCGGTGTCGGCTGCCGACATCTCTAGCACGGCAAACAGGTTAATCGCGCTATCATCGGCGCCTGCACTTATGTTTGCAGGCGCTGAGATGCTTTGCGGTAAGGCCGTATTAGGCAAAGGCAAAACCTGCGCCAAGCTCACGCGACGCGAAGGGGCTTGTTTCACAGCAGCAACCGGCGTCTGCTCGGTTTGCTCTACCCACCAGCATGCCAGCAAGGTGCAAGCCAGTGCCACCCATACTATTCCACGTCGCATCATGTCTGCCCTCGCTTGCGCGTGTACAAACTAAACTCCACATAGGCCTCGAGGTCGGGCTGCAACACATCACTGCGTTGTAATTTAAACTGGCTTAAGGCCAGGCTAGGATAGGTCTGCAACACCTGCTGCAAAAAATGCCGTACCTGCAAATAATCCCCTTTGAGTGGCAACTTGATGCGCTGCACCTGCAAACTCGAATGCTCAACGGCTAAAGACTGAAATTCTGCGCGCTCAAACAACATGCCCATGGCATCCGCCGTCGCCAGTATCTCGGCACTGATACGGTCAGCTTCGTCTTCACTGGGCCAGCTTTGCAACACATTCACGACGTGAGGCTTGGCCTCAGTGACAGGCGATGTCGGCTTGGTGAATGCAGGTAATTGTTGCAATACATGTTGCAAGGTATGACCGCGCCACCAAGCATGCGCCACCAGCCCGGACAGCAAAATGGCTACTAACAGCATGACTGCCAGCCAGCGATGTGCCCGCAGCGTTTGCTGGCAGACAAAGCACACACGTTGCATAAAGTGACTTAGAACTGCCATCCAGCCTCCACATGCAAGGTCGTCATGCGCAAACCGTTCACCTCGGTCGCTTCGCTGGCCTTCAGTTTCACATCCACCAAAGCAGGCTGTTTTTTCAGCCGCTCTACCAGCGCCCAGCCTTGCTGACGCTGTTGTGCCAGCACCGTCATGCGTATCTGTTTACGCTTGGCATCGGGGGAGAGTTGCAGCCAGTACAAGTGGGCTTGCTGGGCATGTTCAAGATCACCCAACAAAGCTAACCACGGCGTGACTATCTGTAACTGCGCCTCGGCCATGTCAGCCGCCAAGGCCTGATTCACGACAGGCGGTTTATTGCCGGCCTGCTGACTGGCGGTCAAGGCCAATTGGCGCGCTTGCCATTGCTGCTGCAGGGCAATATTTTCCTGGGTAAGCTGATGATAAACAGCGGCCAGCCATACCAGGCTAGCGAGTAATATCAGGCCAATCACCGTGGCCGCAGGCCCAGGCAAGCGACCGGGCGCATGATTTAAGCGCACGTGCATTAAGCCACCCTTCTTTCGGCTACCTGTCGAGACGGCTTATCCAAGCCATGGGAAGGCTGCACATCCACCACCTGAAACGGCTGCATGGACTGTGGCGTAGCGCCGCTAGACTCTGCCTGTGACAAAAAGATTGGCAAAGCGGCCCGTTCGGGATGTATGACCTGCTCGCGCGACAATAACTGCATCAAGGTCAGTCGCCATTGCGCATCAACAGGTAGCTGGCGAATCTGTAGCCAGTCCCCCTGCATCAGACACGCCACCGTTAAGCGGCTGGACTCGCGGCAGACAATCCAGCCATTGGCCGAAAAGCCTTGCTGGCGCATGGTATGTAAAGCCTGGTTGGCTGCCAGCGCCCACGCGGGAGTGGTGATGCCTGGCGGCAATCGATGCTTGGCCAGCGCCGCCTGTAACTTTTCCAGTAGTGCAGCAGGCAGTGCATTCAGCAAGGTATGCTGGCCATAAGCACCCGGCTGCGCCCGAATTTGCCAATCTTGCCCATCGCTGGTAAAGGCCTGCTGCAAGCCGTGGAGGTAATAAGCCGCTTTATCCGCCTGGCTGCGCACCTCAGCCTGCCACGGCAATACCAGCCAGCGCGCATACTGGTTGGAAAGCACCACGACCACATGCCAACGCTGGCCCGCTAAGGGTGCCAAGACGTCATGCAAGGCCTGCCACAAAGCCTCTGGCGGCAATATATCCTGCGTGCTGCCCGGCAAAGTATGACGTTGATGGCTGATCATCTGCGGACGTCTACCCGGCAACCACGCGCGTTGAAACTGGAATACCTCTAGCGCATCACAAGTAATGACCAGGCGCAATTCCGGCGCAGTCAGCGCCTGCCACCAGCGACGGCTGTCGGCCACGCGGCAATCTACACCAGGATCAGGAAAGCGCTGTAACACGGTTAATCTCCTGCAAAGTCGTTTCGCCCGTAGCCACCAGTGCCAGGCCCGCATCACGCATGGCACGTGTACCGGTCGTGGCGGCTAATGCCTTAATTTGGCTGATGGGTGCTTTAGATACAATGAGTTCACGCATGCGGTCATCAAACAGCAATAACTCAGCAATGCCTTTGCGGCCCTTGTAACCGCTACCGTGGCATTGACCACAGCCCTGGCCTTTTTTAAACTGGTAGTGTTGGGTCGTTTCTACACTCAGGCCGGACTTCACTAGCAATGCGGCATCTGGCATATCATCCACTTTGCAAAACGGGCAAATCACCCGCACCAGCCGCTGCGCCAGGATCACGTTGACTGCCGACACAAAACTATAGGCGTCGACGCCCATATTGGTGAAACGGCCGATCACGTCAAATACGTTATTGGCGTGCACGGTGGTGAGCACCAAATGCCCGGTCAGCGCGGACTGCACGGCAATTTGTGCAGTTTCGCCATCGCGGATTTCGCCCACCATAATTTTGTCGGGGTCATGGCGCAAAATGGAGCGCAAGCCACGTGCAAACGTCAGGCCTTTTTTCTCATTGACAGGGATTTGCAGCACGCCAGGCAGTTGATATTCAACCGGGTCTTCAATAGTGATAATTTTGTCCTGGCCCTGGTTGATCTCGGAAATCATGCCGTAGAGGGTGGTGGTTTTGCCGCTACCAGTGGGCCCGGTCACCAGCAACATGCCATAAGGCGCTTCGGCCTGCGCCCGGATTTGCGCCAACAAAGCGGGCGCGAAGCCCAGCACTTCGAGGCTGATGCCTTGCGCTTCACTGAGCGCTTTACGGTCCAGCACGCGTAGCACGGCATCCTCACCCACCACACTGGGCATGATAGAGACACGCAAATCTATTTCACGGCCCAAAGCATGCACTTTGCAGCGGCCATCTTGCGGAATACGTCGCTCGGCAATATCCAGTTCAGACATGACCTTGATACGCGACACCGCCTGCTCGGCCTGCATGACGCCACTGAGGCCACCTGCCTCTGTCAGCACGCCATCGATGCGGTATTTGACACGCAAGCCTTGCAGGGTAGATTCAAGGTGAATATCACTGGCCCCGGCCTTGAGGGCATCGTATAAGGTCGAGCGTACAAAACGCACCACCGGACTGCTGTCTTCGCTAATGGACTTCAGCGACAACTCTTCTACCGGCGTTTCCTCTTCGTTGCTGAGGCTGTCACTGGCATGTACCTGATCCATCGCGCGCATTTGCGTTTCATGAAATTGCAGGCAAGCGGCGATATCGTTACGATGCGCCAGGCACCACTGTACCGGCACGCGCACCATGCTCTGCAAGCGTAATTGCAGTGGCTCGTCAAACGGGTCGGCCAGCACTAGGTATAACGATTGATCTGGGTACAGCGACTGGTCGGATTTTTGCATTAATACCGCATGCAAAGTGCTGGCATCATTAAAGCGCAACAGGTCAAACATGGGCTGCATGGCATGCAAGTCTAGTGCGGTCAGCGTCGGGTAATGCATGCACTGCCCTAATGCCAGCACAAACACATCTGGCGTCAGGCCAGACAGCTCCTCCAACACCTCCATGAATGGGCGGCCGGTTTGCTGGGACAACTGGCGTGCCTGCGGCAATAACCCGGCATCTAACGGGGGGACATGCCCAGTCAGTGGTAAATCCTGCATATTCATGCGATGGCATTCCTCATTCTATGGCGCCCGCCAGTTCAAAAATCGGCATATACATCAACACCACCACCAAACCTACAATCAAGCCGATCAGCACCATCAGTGCGGGCTCCAATAACTTGCTCAACCACTCCACACGGCGCGCCGTTTCTTCGTCGTAAAACACGCCTATACGTCCTAACATCTCATCGAGTTGTCCACTACGCTCGCCCACGCGTAGCATGCGGTTGGCAATGGAGGTCGTGAGGCCATGCGACTCCATGGCACCTGACAAGGCCTTGCCTTCACGTACTTCAGTAATCACGCGTTGCAAGGCCAGTTGCAACTCTTGCGGCAACAAAGATTGCACCATACCCAGTGCCGTCAGCAAGGGAATTCCTCCCTGTAACAGCATCCCCAGCGTGCGGTAAAAACGCGCCAGCTGGTAAATACGCAAAGCCTCACCCAAGCTGGGGATTTGCCACACGCGTTGCATCAACCAGGCCTTGCTGGCCGGGCGCGAAAACACCAGCCACAGCGATGCCGCCATAGCCAGGGTTGCCAGTAGCACCCACTCGCCATGCCCTTGCAACAATTGCCCCCAGCGCAACAGTATTTGGCTGGCCCAGGGCAAATTGTCGCCGCCACTTTCATAAATCGTGCTGAAACGTGGCACCACATAACCGAGCAAAAACAGCACCACCAGGCCGCCAACGACAATCAGCAATACCGGGTAGATTGAGGCCGCAATAATTTTCTTGCGAATCGCCTCTACCTGCGTCTGGTAAGCCACATGCCGCCGCAACGCCTGCACCATATCGCCCGTACGTTCACTGGCCCGAATCAGCGCGATATATAACTGGCTGAATACCGAAGGCTGCAAGGCCAGTGCCTGAGACAAAGGCAAGCCTTCAAACAGGCTGGTGCGTAATTGGGTTAACACGGCACGTGCGTGGTCTTGTTGCTCCTTCTCGGCCAGGCCCTCAATGGCTTCAATCAGGCTCAGTCCGGATTCAAGCAGTGTCAGCAACTCCTGGCTAAACAGGCTGAGATTAAAGGTGTGCGTTTTGAGCGGCCATTGCGGCCAGCCTGATACCCGCGCAGACCGCACCTGTAACACACCATAGCCTTGTGCCTGCGCCTGTAGCAGCGCAGCCTGGCGATCCGTGGCATCCAGCGATAACCAACTCACCTGCGCCCCCTGCAACACTTTTAACTCAAACTTCATGATGGCTGACGTTTAAGCGCTACCAGTTACCGACATCGCTATCAGCATCCTGGCCACCAGCGGCGCCATCACTGCCCAGCGTCCACACGTCATAGTCGCCATGCTCGCCGGGGTAACGATACAGATACTGCCTGCCCCACGGGTCGGCGGGTACACCTTTGGCCAGGTATGGGCCTTGCCATTTGGTCTCGCCATCCGGCTGGCGATTGAGTGCCGCCAGGCCTTGCTCAGTCGCTGGATAATGACCAGTATCCAGCCGATAGGTATCCAGCGCGCGCGATAATGCCTCAATTTGTGCCTTGGCCGTTTTGGTTTCTGATTTGCCAATCTGGGCAAAATACTTGGGGCCGACATAGCCCGCCAGCAAGCCGATAATCACCATCACTACCAGCAACTCCAACAAGGTAAACCCTGCCTGCTTAAATTTCGCCATTTTCATCGTCGTCACTTTCTAAAATTAACCTTGCGAAAAGATAGAGGTCTTTTAATCCAGGCTTGCACCTGCTGGCAACAATCCGGGCAGCACGACTTCAAATGCTTTTTGTCCGTTTTGACCCGTGGTACGCAAACGAATCGCCCCTTCTTTCTCATCTGGCTCTTTGCTATCGCAATGGCTTTTGATATACAACATGGACGTCATTTTGCGTGTCGAACCATCCTGGTCAGCAAAACTCACATCCGTGGTGAAGTCCACCCAACCATCGTGATAGGGCGCAGTGTTCAAATCTGGTAAACCAGGTTGCTTGACTGATGTCATGCTGCGTCCAACTCGGTATAACGCTTCTGGCATACCGTAGCTGGCAGTAGGATTTGGATTCATAAAATAGGCCACAGACACGGGGCGGCCAGAAAAACCACCACGCAAAATGTCATTAATTTCCCACTGTTCGCCATGACTTAACTTGGGCTCTTTCATTAATATATGTGTGCCAAAAATGCATTCTTTGGTGTCTTTATTCCACCAGATCGTATCGGTCAGCGTAGCGAACTCCTCACTATCGTTGCCTTCAGGTGCCGGTGGCGCGATCCCACGCGAAATCATGCCCACCATATTAAAACCGGCCAGCGGCGCATTCATTGGACTAGCCAGCAACAGGTCATTAACTACCGCACATGCGGTATTCTTTTTCTGTGCCATCTCTGGCGCAGCGCTTTCTTTCAAGCCAAACTCCCCCGTGGTATTACATGCCACATAAGCAGAGCGCTTGTTAGGCTGTAAATCAACAAACTCAGCCTGGCAAATCAAAGAAAAACACAATCCTAACAATGGTATTAATTTAAAACGCTTTGTTTTTAACACTTCATCGCTCCCATAAAGTCGGGGGGATTGCCAGCGGCAACAACACCGCTGGCAATTTTTTACATGCTTAACAAACTAATGAATACTGAAATTAGAAGTTTGCGTTAGCACTACTACGAGTCACACCATTGGTGACCACAGTGACCCATGGCTGGGACTCTTGGCCAGTCTGGCGAATACGCACGGTGTTGTTGGTTGTTGGGAAAGCAGTTGCTTCAGCACCTGATCCGCAACCTGCTTGAACATACAAGAATGGACTATCTTTTGCTGTTGTACCGTCTTCATCCACGCCACCGGTCACATCTACAGTAAAGTCCACCCAGTTGGTACGAATCTCAGCAGTTTGTTGTGCTGCTGTTGGTGTGCCTGGGCTAACCAATGTTTGACCAACACCATTAATTTCTGTACCTGAGGCAGGTGCAGGGCTGTCTACCGGACGACGCACATACCCAGTATTCAAGACTGTCGCTGCATCAAAATCGTCACCTTGAATTTGAACTGAAGTAAATGAACGCCCCATTCTAAATACTGGAGAATCAGTATTTGCTGAGTGATAATAGCCTGCGCTCACATCCGTGGTGCCGCTAAAACCACCCAATACGTAATCGTTGACTTCCAGGCGCTGACTACCAGACAACTGCGGGTTGTAATCGAAAGTGCCTGTAGTTGCCATCACAAAGCGCTTTTCAAACACGCACTCTGTTGCAGCGGAGTTTCGATAAACCCGTTGACGCATGGTGGCCAAAGTTTCGCCGTTTGCGGTAATGGTTACACTTTGCTTCGCTGTTGACAGCGTCACACTAGTGAAACCAGAAACTGGAGTACCCGGATTATTGCCGCCCGATGGAAATACTGCGCAGATATTATTGGCACCAGTTGTTGGGGCTGTGTAATTCTGGCTGCCATACAAACCTGTGGTATTGCATTCACGCCAACCTGTTGTACCGGCTACCTGATTTGTTCCCGCAGTCACCGTGAAGCCTGCAGCAGGCAAGCTTTCCAACCCTGTTGCAAATGCATTAGCGGATAAGCCAAATGCAGTCATCAAGGCCAACTTTAGTAATTGATTTCTCATTACATGCTCCTAATAAAAAGGTTAAAATGAGCAGGCATTTGTGGCTGCCTGCGTACTGCTTCACCAATTCACCACACTCTGTTAGCGCCTTGTGAGTTCTAATCTGAATGCGGTTGAATACTGATGGCTTTAGGCATTCCAGTTCACAAATGCCCCCTCCATAAAAATCATTCGGCTAACTCTCCATCAACTCTACTTGCCCACATCAAAGTCATAAGTCAGGGTAAAAAATGCCGATCTCGGTGCTCCGGGAGCCAAAAAGGTACTGGCTAACCAATCGTTGCTGTTGTAATTGAAACCACCAGGACCAATCGCACCGTTGATAGATGGCGAGAATGGGTTAATGCCTAACCGGCCCGCGCTGTAGTATTCGCGATCAAAAAGGTTGTTAATCATCAAACCAGCTGTCCAGCTCTTGTTTAGTTTGTAACTGGTCTTGAGGTTCCAAACTGCATAGCCTGGCACCTTGCCTGGATAGCGAAAATTAGGGCTTTCTATTTTGGTCGCGCAAGTGTCATTCCCGTACTGAATACCATCAATCACGGTCGGTGCAGTACAGCTTAGGTAACGAGAGTTAGCAGCACCTGCTTGATGCTTGTTGTTCTCGTTACCGCGCACAAAACTTTCTGAATGCAGTATCCCTGTCAGGCTCACGGTCCAGTCTGGGGTGATGTCGTAACTAACCGTGGCATTGAGGTTATGCAGTGGTACACCTGGAATACGATTACCAGGAGAAACTGTAATTTGCTCATAGCCGTTTCCGCGTCCAGAAACGTTCCCAGCACTACTATTGTTGGGGCTCGCCATCATAAAACGCTCTTGAAATGTCGCATCAGTCAAAGAGTAGTTAACTCGGAAACCCCAATTGTCAGCCCTACCTTGTAAACCGAGCTCAATGCCGCGACGACGTGTGTCGCCAATGTTCTGGAAAAAGCTTCGGTCAGCGGTAAAGGACACAAAGTAAATATCGTCAGTCAGGTCAGTTTGATAGGCAGTGGCATTCCACTGTATGGTTGGAGTCAAATAACCCCGACCACCAAATTCAACCGTTTCAGAACGCACTTGTTTTAAATAAGGGTCACCAGAGAGGGTGCTAGGCAAACTGCAGAATCGGCGCTCGGCCAGAGAACGCGGGCCAACAAAGATAAGTTCTCCGGTAACAGGATCTTTGTCATACACAGGGGTATCATCAAATGCGCATCCCAACTCAATCACACTAGGTGTACGTGCGCCCCGGTTCCAGTTACCATATAAATTGAGTGACTCTGTAGGCTGCCATGTGGCGCCTAAACTAGGATTGAACGAACGGTAAGTAAACTTCTCAATCTCGCCTTTGCCAAGGACACCTTGACCCAAGGCCCGCTCTGGGCTGAATGGCAAAAGAGTACCCGCTGGACACTCCTCCAACTCCAGGGTGCCATTACCATTGCTATCTGGGCACACTACAGTGTTCTGATAGAAATTTTTAAATGCCGTCGGGCCCAGTAAACCTAAAATATTATTAGTTGCAAGCTCATTTTTGATATTGGTGTAATTAAAGCGCCCTGCTGCGGTAAAAGCCCATTCTTTTTTTGGTGTCCAGGTTTCACTGAAATACACGCTCTTTGTCGTGCTATTACCAGCAAAGTTATTTAAATCAATGCGATGGTCAGAAGCATAAAATTCATAGCCCACTTGACTCGGATCAAGATATGCTCTGCGTTTACTATCAAACAACCCTACATACTGACCACTCTCATAAGTGGCATCAGCAGCATCAATCGACGCCCCCATCATAAACT
This sequence comes from Methylophilus sp. UBA6697, assembly GCF_002454655.1. Lineage (NCBI taxonomy): Bacteria > Pseudomonadati > Pseudomonadota > Betaproteobacteria > Nitrosomonadales > Methylophilaceae > Methylophilus > Methylophilus sp. UBA6697. Next base: position 105,324 of record NZ_DKJH01000019.1, on the reverse strand, counting down.
TATGATTTTCCAGGTTCCAGTTCAGTTGAAGTGACGCTCCATCTGTGGTCTGATCTATCTCGGTTTGAGTAATCAGTGCGGTCGGCGTCCCCTCGATATATCCAGCACATTTTCCATTTCGAGGATCAGCTGGCGTATAGGAACAGTCTGCCCCGTTGCGATCTATTGGAATACCAACAGCATCGGTCACAAGCAGCCCTAATGGTTTGCCTAGACCAGGATTACTACCTGAAAACAACCTAATCAAAGATGCACCGGTGACTGGATCACGTGCATCGATAGAATAAGATGAACCAGCAACTAAGAATCCATTGGCATCCTTATATTGATAAGTGAGATCATCAGGATTAAAAAACTGACCCGGCAAACTTCCACGCCCGTCATCAGCTAAACCTCTACCTGCCCAAACTTTTAGCGCATATTGGTAAAACTCCGGACTGAATGCTGGTGCCGTAGTTAGGTTCTGCGGATTCAGCGTCCAAAGCGGACTGCCATTCGAATCGACTGATTGCCCAGTCACTGCTGTGCTAGCGACATTTGAACCAATAGCAAGCTTACTTAAGTCATACCCGGATGGAGAGGAGGCGTCATAGGCTGAGAATGCCGAATTCAACAAAACGTTTCCATTCGAATCAACTCCGAAATATTCTGGCTCTCCATTAATATCTAACATCGCCTTAATAAATCCACCACTGCCATCTGGTACTGAGGTTGCAGCCACATTCTCAATAGCTACGCCATTTGCTGGCTCAATATCCGGCAACCCATCACCATTAAAGTCAGGTGAACCATTGGCCAGTTGCTCACCAGCCACTGGTCTTCTTGTTGCACTACCACCAAAGTTCTGGTTTACATCACCATTGCTCGCATTTCTGCGGCTCTTACGTCTGTAAACTTGGCCAGTGATATTGAAAGTGTCGCTCACATCCCAAATGCCATTAAGCTGAAATTGCAATAAGCGGTTTTTGGTTTCGTCCGGACTGGTAAAAATCTGGCTGCCATCCTGCTTAGCCATTTCAGTGGGCAGCAAACCGTTACCGATGAGTTTGTTGCCTGCGTAGAGCATACTTAGGCCAAGCTGCACACTGTCGTTACGCCATTCAGCCTTACCAAAAATTTGGTTTACCTCGCTGGGCGAATTCACTCGCCAGCCATCTTCCCTGAAAATATTGGCCGCAGCAAAACCGGCAATAACACCGTTATTGCCTCCCACAGAACCTTGAAACTGGTTGCGCTTGAAGGAGCCACCGAGGTACTCCACCGAGCCTTCGCTGCTATCAAAACCACTTTTGGTTTTCATGCTGATAGCGCCACCCAAGGTGCCCAAACCAAATAGCGGATTGGATCCGGGGAATACGTCTAGACTGTTTAAGGCATTCATGGGAATCATGTCCCAGTTCACCACATCGCCAAACGGTTCGTTGACGCGTATGCCATCCAGGAACACGCTTAAGCCTTGTGACGTGCCTAACTGCGGGCTGGCGGTAAAGCCACGGTAGGTGACATCCATTTGAAACGGGTTGCTTTGGTAGTCGTTAACGTTCACTGACTGTAGCTTGCTGTTCATCAGGTCAGTCAAACTCACCGCTTTGGATTCTTTGATCTCTTTAGCGCTGATGCTTTGCACGTTGCCAGGAATTTCTTCTTTGGTCAGCGCCAGACCTCGCAAAGGGCCAATGTCGTAGCTACGCTTGGCACGGACTTCAACTTTGTCGAGTTGAATGTCCTTTTTGTCTTGCTTCGGTGGCTTTTGAATAAAGATATTATTGCCTTCCACCTTAGGTTCGAGACCGCTTTCACTCAGCACACGCTGCAAGGCCTCTTTACGCGTCATACGACCGCGCACTTCGGGTGCAGTTTTGCCGGAAACGGCGTCATTGGGGAATGAAATATTCATGCCCGTGGCTTTGCCTAGGTCGTGCAATGAGTTGGCTAATGGCTGTGCTGGAATATCCACGTTCACTGGCACACCAAAGACCTCCTCTTGCTGTTTGGGCAATTGCGTATTTAATGCTTCTGCCCACACCGGTTGCGTTGCCATCAAGCTCAAGGCAGTCAACGCAGTGTGGATTCCTCTTCTATTTATTTTCTTATATGTCTTCACAGATTTCTCCTGTCTAAGACTCATCTGTGAGCACAGCAAAAACCTGATGTTGTTAACTTAACTTTACATTAAAAACTAAAAGCGGTTGGCAAAGAAAATGTAATCGCTGAGATCAATAAGAAAAGCGCCCATGAAGGCGCTTTTGATGGGTGAAATTAATGCTGGGAATGAAGCAGTGTGTACTGCGGGGTGTCTTGCAGTTTGACCGGAGCGATATTAGGCAGGCCGCGCAAGAACTGATCGATGTCCTGAATATTAATATCGGCCGAAATATTGCGCGCCTGCTTGCCTTTGGACTGCACCGGCTTCTGACGGTAGCGAGAAACGGTGTAGGCAATTTCACTGGTATCGGCACGGTCAAAGACCAGGCGCCCTTTGAGAAAGGCAAAAGCATCGGAGGCTGGGCGGTTGACCAGCACCATGGCGCGGTTAGGATACACTTCAGCCACTTGGCCATTGGTAATTTCACGCGAAATCAGTGCCTGGCTTTCCGCTTGCATCGCATCCCACTCAAACCTGGGTTCGACTTTGACACGGCCGTGATCAACACTCACACGCACCAGCTGCTCCAGGCGGTTGACGGCGAAGCGCGTCCCTAATACGGTTACTCTTGCAGTGTCTGTTTCCACCACAAATGGCCGATCAGGGTCTTTGGTTACTTCAAAAATCGCTTCGCCTTCTTTGAGCAGTACATGACGCTGGTGGCGATAATAGGTCACTTCCATATCACTTCTGGCGCTCAAGGTGACTTTGGTGCCGTCATCCAGTGTTTTAGTGACAATTTGCCCCACCGGGTTTTGTGCGGCTAGCTGCATGACGGGCTTGGCTTGCCAGACCTGGTATTGCTGATGCGAGAAAAAGCCAGCAATACAAATAAAACAGACGACCATCAGCTGTGCCAAACGTTGTTGCTTGGCTTTACGACGGGCTTCATTGGCCAGAAATGCTTGCTGCTCAGCAGCATCTGCCAGGCTAGACAAGCTCTCAGCTGAGTCAAGCTGGCGCATGGCGTGGGCGAAGCTGTTATATTCAGCAGCGTGAATCGGGTCGTCCGCCAGCCATTGCTCAAACGCTTGATGCTCGGCAGCGCGTTGATTGTTCGCATGCTCACGCATACGCAAGTACCAGCGCGCAGCCATTTCACTTAGTGTGAGCGACTTGGCTGTAGATGATTTGGACGTGAGCGGTTTAGACATAAGTGGCAGGCTTAATGAATCGCCTGTTGAAATGCCCGGATATCCAGCATGGCACGAATCAGGTGTTTCTCAACCATATTGGTACTGATATTGAGCTGCACGGCAATTTCGCGTTGCTTCATCTCATCCACATGATAGAGCCAGAATACCTGGCGGCATTTTTCTGGCAACAAGTCGACCACACGTTGCAAGTGATGCAGCTTTTGCCGGGTTTCATACAACTGCTCGGGCGTGCATTCCAGAATCAGCGCGGCTTCATCAATCTGGTCTTCGTCGACAAACCGCGTCCTGTGGCGAAACTCGTCTACCAGCAAATGGTTGACGATACCATTCAAGTAAGCTTGCGGTGACTCTTCACGCGCCGGGTGGCTTGAGACGGCAAAGAAAACCAGTGCATCGTGCAAGATATCCTTGGCGCGCTGCACACACGCCGTGCGACGACCAATCCGACGCAAGACGTCGGTATAGGCCCACTTTAAATCAATGCCGCACCAAGCTAGTGTTTCGCTCATATTCCACCACCCTACTTTGAATAGTTTGGTTGTTTGCAAAACACATGCCATCACCACGAGATTCAATAAGAGATTGATTCTCAATTAAAAAATGTCAATGCATTTAAAAACTGGCAAATTCACCCGGTTCATTTCAACCATCTTTATAAAAAATGGCTGCAATAAACCATTTAAATATATTGAAATAAAAGTAAAATCACTGCCGGACTCCGTCTGCGCAAAAATACCGCCAACAAAACGGCTGCCAGTGTTTGCTGCCAGACCAAATCCACAATTGGAAAGCTTATTGCGCTGTGTTTGCCAGATCGAAACGGGTTGCGCATGCTTAATATTGGATCACTAAAAGACAATAATTAGTCTAAAAAATCAATGTCATTTTTTAAAACGACCAGCCATGAAGTATTGCGAGCGCGCTATAACAGCCTGCTTGAAGATGTGCCTGTCGCACTTTTCACCGCGATTAGTGCCCTCAGCATACAAATGATCGTTTTAAATGACCAGGTGCATTGGTCGCTGTCAATCGCGACACCCCTGATCAGGATGCTGATTGTTTGCAGCCTGCTGCTGTACTGGTTCTGGCACCGCGACGAACAACCTTCTATCGACAAAATACGTAAACGACTGGAGATCGCCTCCATCGTTTTTATCCTGGCTGGATTCTTCACTTTCTGGCGTAGCATTTACCTCTACCCGCTCACCGACACCTTCGGTCACTACTTCCTGATTTTCCACAATACGCTTTACGGCTTTTGCTTTGCGTTTATTTTAAGCAAGCTGGGCCCGGCCGCTTACGCTTATAACCTGCTGATGATTTCGTCGGCCATCGCCTGTATTTATCGTGGCGACTTTGAGCACGCGCATTTGATGACGTTGCTGATTATGGTGTTTGAAGTGGGCATGTTAATCACCATGCGTGGCAGCACCACCATGTTCGACAAATGGGTCAATGCCACATTTGAAACACACACATTATTAAAAGAAAATCAGCGTCTGGCCAATCAGGACGTATTGACACAGTTGCCCAATCGACGGCAGTTTTTTGTGCAAGTAGAGCAACAGCTGGCGCTGGCCAGGCAAACACAAGACTGTTTTGCGGTGGGGATTCTGGACCTCGATAACTTCAAACCGGTCAATGATGTACACGGCCATCATATCGGCGACCTGGTATTAATTGAGGTCGGCAAACGGCTGGCGCAGGTCAGGCCCGGCCAGGTGCAGTTTTACCGACTGGGTGGCGATGAGTTCGCTTTCCACCTGGTCACCGACGATAAACACGCGTCACTCAAGCAAATCGCCCATGAGATTAACCAGGCAATTTCACAGCCTATCAGCATTGATGGCCTGCTCATTATCGTTAAAGCCTCCATGGGTGCCTGCATTATTTGCGACGACTATATCTCGGCACAAACCCTGTACGAGCATGCCGATTTTGCCTTGTATCACGTCAAACGCACCGGCCGCGGCAATCTGGAAATCTACTCAGCGACGCTGGAACAAGAGCGCATGCATTTGAACCGCATAGACCAGGCCTTGCGCACGGCAGATATCCATGCCGAGCTCTATCCGGTATTTCAACCGATTATTGATATTGATGCGGATGAGGTATGTGCGTTTGAAAGCCTGGCCCGCTGGCAAAGTCCCACCATAGGCGCAGTTTCACCAGCCATGTTTATCCCGGTGGCAGAAAGCCTGGGCATGATTGCCGACATCACCAAACTGATGTTCAGCCGCTCAATGGCAGAAATGACGACCTGGCCAGAAACAATGCGGCTGTCATTCAATCTATCGGCTTACGACGTCACCAACCAGGCCGTGATTAAAGAACTGATCCGCATGATGCACACCAGCCAGATCACCCCTGACCGTTTTGTATTTGAAATCACCGAAACCGCCTTGTTACAAGACTTTGAAACAGCGCGTGAAAATATCAGCCTGCTGCGCAAGGCGGGCGCCAAAGTGGCGCTGGATGATTTTGGCACCGGCTACTCGAGCTTAAGTCATGTACAGCACCTGCCGCTGGACAAACTGAAAATTGACCGTAGCTTTGTCAAGGATATTGAAACCAATACCACCAGCCAAACCATCGTGCGCTCAATTCTGACGCTGTGCCAGGGCATGCATATGGAATGCGTGGCCGAAGGCGCAGAAACAGAAAGCCAGGTGCGCTTTCTACAAGCCATGGGCTGCCAGTTGATTCAGGGCTATTACTTCGCCAAACCCATGCCCAAAGAGCAGTTGCAAGCCTATCTGGCCGACGCTAAACTCATTCCAAGCACTTGACCGGCGACCAGCATTTCTACGGGCATTTAATGCCTACCACCTTACGCCTGCTCAACTCACATGGCTCTTAAAAGTTGATAAGAATTACCTGTTTGACAAAAACTATATTAATATCAATTCTTTAATCGCCACATCCACCCATCGCATGCATCGTTGCGATGTCATGTACCACATGCCTGAAAGCGCTTTGCATTAAGCGCCTGCAATACTCAATCGAACCAAACAGGGATCTATCCATCAGTATTTAAATAGATCACAAAGGAGGTTGCGCAATGCGTACAAGCACGCTTTTAATCCTGGATGATGATACTCAGGATGCCAATATCATTGCCCACGAAGCTCAAAGCCTGGGATTTGAAGTCAGAATATTGGCCGACGCCTCGCTGTTTATTGATGCATTTTTAGCCTGGAAGCCCACACATCTGGCGATTGATATCGTCATGCCCAGCATCAATGGCATCGAGATATTAAAAACCCTGGCCCAGCTGGATTGCCAATCAGCCATTATTTTAAGTAGCGGCATTGGTACAGACACGCTGCCTGCCGCGCAACTCGCAGCGATTGAGCACAACCTGAATATCCGCGGCATTCTCTACCAGCCATTCCACCAGCACATATTGAGAAACCTGCTGACAGACCAGGTATCGGTCGACCTGCATGCGCACACCAGCAGCGATATGAGCGCCCAATCATTTATTGTAGATGCCGCGACCATTGATGACGCCATCCGTAACGACCAATTCACCTTGTTTTATCAGCCACAAATTGAATTGCTCAGCGGTAAAGTAATTGGCTTTGAAGGTTTGTTGCGCTGGAAACACCCGACCCTGGGGATCAAACTGCCCGAATTGTTTATTCCCGTGGCTGAAAAAACCGGGCAAATTGACCAGCTGACGCAGATTGTGATTGAAACAGGATTCAATTTTATTCGATCACTCAGCAAAACGCTGTCATTTTCACTCAACATCTCGGCAAAAAGCATTAAAAACCACTTACTCACCAATGCATTGGTCAACGCCAGCCAATCTTTGGAGGTAGCGCCGGAAAGAATCATTCTGGAACTCACAGAAACCGCCACCATGCACGACCCGGAAGAGGCGCAGCAAATCCTCTCTCAACTCAGGACCGAAGGTTTCAAGCTGAGCATTGATGATTTCGGCACCGGCTATTCTTCGATGGCGCAATTGGCCAAACTGCCATTTACCGAACTCAAGATTGATAAATCCTTTGTTACTACCATGGAAACCTCGTCAAAATCGAGAAAGGTAGTCGCCTCCACCCTCAAACTGGCAGAAAGCCTGGGGCTGGAAACCATTGCCGAAGGTGTAGAAAATACGTTGGCCGCCATCGGTTTGCGCGAGCTTGGCTGCCGCTATGCCCAAGGTTACTACTTTGCCAGGCCGATGGACCAGGCGACGGCCAATACCTGGTTAACACAGTGGAATAATCAGTTTTAGGCTGGGAAAAAGCATCCTCCAGCTCACCCAAACAGTTTTCAGTCAGCAGCCTCTTTTGTAAGCAGGGCCTGTTTACGCACCACGCCCCAACGATAGCCAGACAGCGAGCCGTCCTGGCGAATGACGCGATGACAAGGAATCGCCACAGCCAGCGTATTCGCGGCGCAAGCACTGGCCACCGCCCGTACCGCTTTTGGCATACCGATACGCTCAGCAAGCATGCTATAGGTCACCGTCTCCCCACTGGGAATCTCGCGTAAAGCCTGCCAGACACGCCGCTGAAACACCGTTCCCTGAATATCCAGCGGCAAATTCAACCCGAGTTTGGGTGACTCGATAAAAGCCAGTACGCTGGCAATCATAGCCTCAAAATCCGCATCGCCACCTATCAAGACTGCAGCAGGAAACCTATCTTGCAACGCATTTAACAACAACCCGGCGTCATCGCCCATAGAGATTGCACACACGCCTTTGGCACTCCTGGCCACTAGCACCGCGCCCAGGGAACACTGCGCCACAGCGAAATGGATTTGTACCTGCTTGCCACCTTGCACATATTGCGTAGGCTGCATGCCCAGTGCCTGGCTAGAGGCTTCATAAAAACGGCTGCTTGACCCATAGCCTGCTTCGTAAATCGCATCGGTCACCTTCATGTTGACATCAAGCTGCTGGCGCAATCGTTGCGCCTTGTGTGCTGCAACATAGGCCTTGGGCGTCAAGCCAGTGACGGCTTTAAATACGCGATGAAAGTGAAACCGGCTTAAACCGGCATGCTCAGCTAATTGCGTTAAACTGGGACTGGTCTCGGCCGCGTCTATCAAGCGACAGGCCAGCGCTATTTTTTCGGCATAAATATCTGCCAGCGCAGCCTGGTTCGGCTTGCAGCGTTTGCATGGCCTGAACCCGGCAGCCTCAGCGGCAGCGATGGTGGCGTGAAATGCCACATTTTCCGGACGTGCCTGCCTGGCGCCACAAGATGGGCGACAATAGACACCAGTGGTTTTAACCGAATAAAAGAAGCTGCCATCTGCCTGTGCGTCGCGTACTACGACCTGCTGCCAACGTGGGTCACTCAGGGTTTGCTGTGCTTGTATGCTGCTTGAAATTGCCATGCTTGCCGCCTCCACTCGAGACCTCAACGATATACCATCATCCAGCGCTAAACACTCCGACGCTTGCGGTTGAATTTGATAACACTCACGACAGGCTATTCACTCCCCCGCATATTATCTGGGCCCGGCTTCTCCGCAGCCAGCATGTCGCGCGCAAGTGCGCCAACATCGCGCACGGCCTGCTCAATCGCCAATGTCCATAAATGGCTAAAATTAAGACGGATATAGTGGGTAAGCTCTTTCTTACGGGAGAAAATCGTCCCGGGTGCCACAGTGATGCCATTGTTGATCGCGGCACGATACAACTCCAGTGCATCCAGTGCTGGTGGCAATTTCACCCAGATGACATAACCGCCTTTGGGCACAGACAACTGCGTGCCCGCCGGAAAGCTCTGCTCTATCACATTGCGGATAAGTACATATTGAGAGCGCAGTGTATGGCGTAACTGCCTGAGGTGCTGCTCAAAGCTGTCGCGCTGCATAAACTTGGCAATCGCGATCTGCGGTGCCGATGTCAGTGACAGGCTATTGAGGAACATCAGGCGCTCTACTTCCTGCCGATAACGGCCAGCCGCCGTCCAACCCACGCGATAACCTGGCGCCAGCGATTTGGAAAATGACGAACAATGCAACACCATGCCCGCGCGATCAAAGGCTTTGGCCGGCAAAGGGGGCTCGTCACTGAAGTACAACTCGCCATACACATCATCTTCAATCAACGGAATATTCTGCTCCGCCAGAAATGCGACTAAAGCCTGTTTTTTCTCGTCAGGCATCACAAATCCCAGCGGATTCTGGAAATTGGTGGTGAGGATTACCGCCGAAAGACGCACATTGTCGGCCACGGCACGCAAGGCATCCAGATCGATACCAGATGCTGCATCGGTACGAATTTCGGCCACTTTCATGCCCAGCCGCTCGACGGTATGCGCCAGCGCATAATAGCCTGGCGATTCCAGCGCAATCGTGTCACCCGCCTTGGCCACGGCCTGCAGGCATAAGGTAATGGCTTCAGTCGCGCCATGCGTAATCACGATGTCGTCCGGCGATACATCCATACCATTAGCCAGGTAACGGCGGGCAATCTGCTGGCGCAACATCTCGTTGCCAGGCGGCAAATCGCTGAGCACGCCCCACTCACCCTCGTCATCAGTGAGGGCTTTTTCATATTGGTGGATACGTTTGAGTGGAAATAACTGCGGATCTGGGAACGGCGAGCCCAAAGGTACGGTACCGAATTCGCGAATAGATTTAAGCGTAGTGAGGACCAGCTTGCTGGCATCTACCTCAGATAAATTGAGATCTTTCGCCAAAGGCGACGCCTGTTTTTGCTGCAGACGCTTGCGCGGCGTGACGTAGTAACCTGATTGTGGATGGCTGCTGATAATGCCATCCTGCTCCAGTTGCAAATAGGCACGCAACACCGTGCTAATACTGAGCCCGTATTTCTGGCTGGCTTGCCGCACCGAGAACACCTTGTCTCCTGGCCGCAGTACGCCTTCATCGATCATTGCGCGTATGCGGGCGGCAAACGAGACATAAAGCTTCATGGTAGCCAAGCGGGAAAAGAAGTTGTGATGCTTGCCATTATACGTCAGGCCTGTAGCAGGCGGCTGAGCGGCAGTATTAAGATTCAGGCAGCCTGCAACGCAAGGGAAATTTCTTCGCCGCTGCTGGTCAAGCTAGCCACCAGGCGGTCTTTTTGCGTCAATACATTCACCAGCGCCTGCTCGCTTAATGCGGTCATCAAACGTTGCAGGGTGCTCATGCGAATGTCTAGGCGCTTGCAAATCACAGCCAGTGAAACTTGTGTGCGGCCTTGCGCCTGCTCTGCATGCAACAACTCCAGGATACTCAACATCAGCACGGTGCTTCTGTCCAGCGGAATGCAATCGGAAAGTACATCGTCCGGCGCCGATACGTGATTCACATCATGCTCAAGCAGCATTGGCGACCTCAGGTGCAGTGGTTTTTTCGATAATCACCGGAATAGACTTGGAGGTTGGTGTCCGTGAATCATCGGCCACACTTTCCAGCGGTACCAGGTTATTGGTTTCCGGGTAATAACCGCTTAGGCAACCTTGCGGAATATCGTATGACACCACCAGGAACTTGTCTGCCCGACGGGTGATACCATCCTGCCACACGCTGACCAGGTTAATCCAGTCACCCGCCTGCAAGCCCATGCGTGCAATATCTGCCGGGTTCATAAAGATCACGCGGCGCTGGCCAAATACCCCACGGTAGCGGTCATCCATGCCATAAATGGTGGTGTTGTACTGGTCATGCGAGCGCGTGGTCATCAGCACAAACAATTGGTCGCCATATTGCTCACGGGCCTGATGGATAGGTGAATGACGCGGAATCGCCTGTAGCGTGAACTCAGCCTTGCCGGAAGGCGTGTTCCAGAGTCGTTCGCTGGAAGGCACCGGCATACGGAAACCGCCCGGGTGCTTGATGCGCTCGTTGTAATCTCTAAATGCCACCGGCATGGTCTGCTCGATCACGTCACGGATTTTGCTGTAATCCTTGATATATTCCAGCCACGGTGTCTTGCTGCGCTTGAGCGTGGCATGCGCCAGACGCGCCACGATGGCTGGCTCGGACAGCAGCTGCGGTGAAGCGGGCTTGTTCATGCCGTAAGAGATATGCACCATGCTCATGGAGTCTTCTACCGTCACACCCTGTGCACCAGTTTCCTGCGTGTCGATCTCGGTGCGACCCAAGCATGGCAAGATCAGTGCTTCCTTACCATGCACCAGATGGCTACGGTTAAGTTTAGTCGTCACATGCGCGGTCAAATCGCAGTTGCGCATGCCTTCCCAGGTACGGTCTGTATCTGGCGTCGCAATTGAGAAATTACCGCCCAGGCCAAAGAATACTTTACCTTTACCGTCTATCATGGCGTGAATCGCGCCTACGGCATCATAGCCTGGCGTTTTCGGCACCTTGATATCAAACACGCGCTCCAGGCTTTCAAGAAACTCCACTGGCATCTTTTCATAAATGCCCACGGTGCGGTTACCCTGTACATTGCTATGGCCGCGCACCGGACACAAGCCCGCGCCCTCTTTGCCGATATTGCCACGCAACAACATGAGGTTTACCAGCGTTTTAATCGTGGCGACGCCATGTTTGTGCTGGGTAATGCCCATGCCCCAGGTAGCAATCACTCGATCACCTGTGGCGTAAATCCGTGCGATTTCCTCAATCTGCGCCAAGGGCACGCCAGATTCTTCCACAATCACATCCCAACTCTCCTCGCGTGCATCTGCGGCAATCGCTTCAAAGTTATTGGTATGCTGCTGGATAAATTCCAGGTCGACTACACGCTCGGCACCATGCTTGATCGCTTCGTCATCCCACTGGATCACGAACTTGATCATGCCTTTAATCAGTGCCAGGTCACCACCCAATTTAGGCTGAATAAACAAATCACTGATTTTGCTGCCTTTGAAAGACAGCATATCAAACGGACTTTGTGGGTCGGCAAAACGCTCAAGGCCACGCTCTTTCAGCGGGTTAATCGCCACAATACGTGCGCCACGCTTGGCGGCTTCGCGCAACTCACCCAGCATGCGCGGATGGTTGGTGGCCGGATTCTGGCCAAAAATCAGGATGGTGTCGGTATGCTCAAAATCATGTAAAGTCACCGACCCCTTGCCGATCCCCACGGTTGGCGGCAACGCCATGCTGGTAGATTCGTGGCAAAGATTGGAGCAATCCGGGAAATTATTGGTGCCGAACTCGCGCACAAACAACTGATACAAAAACGCTGCTTCATTGGCGGCACGGCCAGAAGTATAAAAAATTGCCTCATTCGGGTCGGCCAGCGCATTCAAATGTGAGGCAATCAATGCAAAAGCGTCATCCCAGGAAGTTTCTTCGTACTTGTCTGTGGTGGCGTTATAACGCATCGGGTGCGTCAAACGACCTTCGTTTTCCAGCTCAAAATCGCCCCAGCCCATCAGCTCGGTCACCGTGTGTTTGGCAAAAAACGCTGGTGGCGTACGCTTATTGGTCGCCTCTGCCGCGACGGCTTTCACCCCATTTTCGCAAAACTCAAAAGTAGACGTGTGCTCTTTGTCTGGCCAGGCGCAACCCGGGCAATCAAAGCCATCCGGCTGGTTTTGGGCTAGCAAAGTCATGATGCCTTTCACAGGAATCTTTTGCAGCGCCAGTTGCGCAGCGACTTGCTTTAACGCCCCCCAACCGGCGGCTGGGTGGTGATAGGGCTTAATGGAAGCTTTTGGTTGCGACATAGTCTCTAACGGTGAACTGGCACAGATGAACCATTGCCAGTGTATGAATGCGGAATGACGTTGATTGCCATCCTAAGGCAAGCAACACCAGGAAACCAGATACAGAAACGCGTAATTTTTAGAGTACAGTTGTACTCCAAAAAAGCACAGATGCCAGTATTGATGCGGACTGTTTCATCGCATTTCATTTACAGAGCATGTGCGTTAAAGACCTTCGTCTTAATTTCGTCAGCACGATCCAGTTCTTTAGGGATGACCATGCACTTTTTTGCCTGTCATTTAACTAAAAGACGTAATTCGGCCAAGATTGCTGGTGTCGCCAAACAATAACGACCATCAGCCTGGGGCGGGACGTGTTAAATTCTGAGGCACTGCCTGAATATCTAAAAACAAGACGCCCACCCCACTACAAAGAGGGATGGGCGTGGAAAATACTTACCGATGAAGGGCCAAATAAGTGCACCAGATCAATCATGGCAGGTTAAAGCGCTGTGCCTGTCACAAGACAGGAATGCCCTGATTGCCTCCCCAAGCGTGAACTTGGGGAGGTGTGCTTGCTTTACTTAGAAATTAGCAATCACTGACAAACGGGCAGCCAATGGGGAGCCTGGCGTTGTATTGTTGTTATTGTGTGCATAGAGGTAGTAGTCTTTGTTCAGCAAGTTCTCAATATTGAGTTGCACACGCAAATCTTTATTTACTTGCGCAAACACTGCCGCATCCAAACGCACATACCCAGGCAATCTCACGCTCGTTGAAACAGTAGGCGCTGCTGCGTACATTTCTGTACGACTGATGACACCCAATGCTGCGCCCCAAACTTCATTGAAGTCATAGCGGTTCCACAACGAGAAGGTGTGACGCGGCACCATTGCAACGTCTGCACCTGCAGGAATCACATTGCCGGCAGTGGCGTTGGGTTGCGTCTTGGTAAACTCGGCATCCTGGTATGCGTAGCCACCGGCAACACTCCAGGCGTCAGTCAACTTACCATTAATACCCAGCTCGATCCCTTTGGTCTGTTGACCATCGACCAGAATTTGATTGGTGGATGGGTTGGCAGGATCTGCAACTGCAATCTTGTTACGCTCCAGTTTATATACCGCAGCAGTCAACGACAATGCCGGTGAATAATCCCACTTCACACCCACTTCAACATTGTTATATTTTTCAGGATCGAATGATTTGTTCACAGCCGTCAAACTGGCCAACTGCTCGCCAGCACGCGGCACATAGCTAATGGTATAGCTGCTATACACCGACAGATTTTCTACTGGCTTGTAAATCAACCCTACACGTGGAGAAAACAAGTCATCGCGCGTCTTGATATTGTGGTTAGCATTCGTGGCAGCCAATCTGTAGTTCGTGAAGTCGGTGTTGAAACGGTCATATCTCAAACCGGCGATGGCAGACCACTGATCATTAAATTTCATCTGATCCTGGAAATATGCTGCGTAAGTATCATTTTGCACATAGTTATCTGCATCCGAACCATTCTGGCGCCAGGTAATCGGTGCATTCGTTGTTGGATCACTTAGCGGAACATTCACAGAAGTCGTGGCATTATTAAAGAAGCCCGTTTCACGGAAGTTGGACGTACGTTGACGCCCCAGCTCCACGCCAACGACAGACTCATGTTTGATCAAACCAGTATCCCAATTAAAAATCAGGTCGGTTTGATTAATCAGGTTCTGACGATCTGTCGCATTGTTATAGGCATCGATTCTTACCAGGCCTGCAGCTGTGACTGGGCCATTCGCAAACACGTTCTGATAAAACTTGTTGTAATTTGCATAACGGGTGCGGTTCTTCAAAGTCACCCCGTTATCAAACAAGTGTTCGAACGACACGTTAAAAGATGTCAACTCTGTGTTGGTCGGGCTTTGCTTTGCATTACCAAAGAATGTTGAGCGATTGGTATCTACTGGACGATTGCCAAATGAAGCAACCCCACGATCTGCAATCCGATCGTCTTTGAAATACTCAAGGCCGACAACGATCTTGGTCTTATCAGACGGTTTAATGGTGACCGTTGGGTTAATTGCCTTACGCTCCAAACTCACACCGTCTCGATAGCTGTTACCATCTTCGTACATGGCATTGAGTCGGAAGGCGGCCACATCATTAATGGCCTGGTTAAAATCAACAGTACCACGTGCTTGATCAAACGAACCATATTGCAGCCCTATTTCTCGCAGGGTATCCCAGTTGGCCTCTTTAGTGACACGGTTAATCAGGCCACCAGCACCGCCACGACCAAAAATCATGCCGTTAGGGCCTTTTAAAACCTCTACGCGCTCAATGTTGTAAAGATCACGATAGTATTGTGTATCGTCTCTCACGCCATCTTGAAAGAAATCCGCCGTAGATGCGAGACCGCGGAAGATAAAGGTTTCGCGGTTGCCCTCACCCTGAGCAGCGCCCACGCCTGGGGTGTAGCGAACGATATCACCAAGATTCTGTACAGCCTGATCTTTCATCTGCTGTTTATTAAAAACAGTGATCGACTGTGGAATATCTATCAGATCGGTTGCAGTTTTAGTCGATGTGCTGGACTTTTTGGTGACGTAACCATTGGTGATTGGCTGCTCTTTAACACCTGAGACATGGACATCAGGCAGTGTTTGTACCTCTTCGGCTAACACTGGCTGCGTGCTCGCAAATAGGATTCCAACGATGGCGGCTAGCGGCCGCATGCGGAAAGATTGTGTGTGATGCATTTATATTCCCTTAATCATTATATTAGAATGAGAATAAATCTCATTTCTTGAATAATAATTAACTGGGAATGAAGTTTCCGTTGGTATTTTGTGATTTTTTTGTGAACATCCTAAAAGCTGATCGTGAATGTTGATCCACGGCCTGGCTCTGAATGCAGGCTAAGACGCCAACCCTGGTTCTCACAAATGCGTTGAATCAAGGATAACCCCAGCCCCAACCCATCCAGTGGCAGCGCACTGCCACGCACAAAAGGCTTTAATACCTGATGTTGCTGATCGAGGTCGATGCCAACCCCGGTATCCACCACCGAGATTGAGGACTCGTTCAGGACAATCCTTACGTTACCGCTTTCCGTATAATTCAAGGCATTTCTGAGCAGATTAGACAACACGGCCAACAACAAATCTGCATTAAACTTTTGCTCAGGCAATGTGCCTTTCTTCACCAGGCTAAATGCAATCTTCTTTTTTGAGAAATCAAGCTGCCAGCGATCAAACGCCTCCTGGCTAATTTGCGCCAGCGTTTGCGTACTGCTGGGATTCACAACCGTACGCTCAGCACGCGCAATCATCAACAGGGATTGCAGTAATTGCTGCATTTCTGAACTCGCACGCGCAATTCTATCAATCATTTCATAATCAGCGTCCTCCTTGCTGCGATGCTGCAATAGCAACTCACAACTGGACGAAATAATCATTAAGCCACTGCGGAACTCGTGGCTAACATCGCTGGTAAACAAGCGTTCCCGCCATAAAGCATCTTTAATCTTGGTATACGCGTCTTCAAAAGACTGGGCAAGACTGCCGATTTCATCATCAGAGAACTCTTCGGCAATGATGCGCTCGCCTAATGGCTGTTGTTTTCTTTGAGAAAAAACGTGAGACAGTTTGACGATGGGGGAAAGAATTTGACGGGCTAACAGCCATCCGAACAAGCCACCCACTAGCACAGTGAACAAGAACCCTGAACGCAAGGCAAAAAACACATTATATTCAAACTCATTTTCAAACAGGCTTTGGTCTTGCACCAGGATGTAATCATGACCATTGATCGTTTGGCGATAGACAAAGTAGGTGACAGGCTTTTTTTTGATCTCGCTAAATCCATCCGGCACACTACTCAGATATTTCGGGATGGCCGGATCCGGATACTCCGATGAATATAGATGCAAACCTAGTTCTTTTAAGGTTTCATTAGAGTGAGATGAATTGGTAACAATCAGTCTAAGCTTGGTATCCATGGCAATCGACATCAACTTATCTTCTGTTGAATCGAAAATGCTATGAATTCCCAGGGTAAAGGCCCCACCAACAAACAAGGCAATCAAGGTAAATGCGATCACAATACGTGATCTGATTGAAATTTTACTCATTGGTTAAACCGATGCGGTATCCAATCCCATGAATCGTATGCACCAAAGAGTGATCAAATGGCTTATCGATTTCGGAGCGCAGTTGATGGATATGCGCCCGCAGGTTGTCCCCACGCGTAGAAACATCACTCCAAAAATGCTCCTCTAAATAGCTACGCTTTACCGCGTTCGGACTATGCTGCATCAAAAGCTCTAAAAGCTTTAATCCAAGCGGAGGGATTTTCAGGGTGACACCAGCCCGTTTGACGGTCAGGGTTTCAAGATCAAGAATGAGGTCATCTACGACTAATTTGGTACGCACCAGCCCATTTGCTCTTTTATAAATGGCAAGCGCCCTGGCTTCCAGCTCTGATAGTGAAAAAGGTTTGACCAAGTAATCATCCACCCCGGATTCAAAGCCTTTGAGACGGTCATCCAAGGTATCACGCGCCGTCAGCATGATAATCGGCGTCATACGATTACCATCTTGGCGCAAACGTTTGGTGAGTTGTATACCGTCGATACCAGGCAGCATCACATCAAGAATAATTAAATCGAACTCCTGAGTAACAGCCAGGTGCAATCCAGTCAGCCCATCCTGGGCACAATCAACCTTATGGTTTTTGGCAAAATAATCTACGATATTGACCAAAATATCTTTGTTGTCTTCAATCACTAATATGCGCATATTTCACCTTCAGGCCCTTGAGGCAAGTTCATTTTCTTTGCAGGATCCAGGGATGCACATAATCGAAGAAAATTCAGAATAGATGTTTATGCAGTTCAAAAGTGACTACATCCTCTGACCGACTCGCGCAATCATGGCATCGGTCATATTGATTAATGACATATCAGTATAATTGAGAATAAGACTTAATTGCAAAGTGCTCAATAGAAAACCTACTTCTGCCACATTCTTAAAAGTGTAGAAACTGACGTGTAATTGCCATCAACGCATCGACATTGAGCAAAGCTTGCAAATCCGTAAAAAATTTACGTGATTACTCTTGAAATCAAAAAACTCTATCCCCAATTAGCAATCAAGGTACGTGAGTGCTAAAATGCGTACCGCATTGATTAAAAATTCGTTTTAATTTCACCCTTATAACACTTTAAGAAAACTCCAAGGAGACATTCATGAGTATTCGTCCATTGCATGATCGAGTGATCGTTAAACGCGCCGCTGAAGAGCGCACAACCGCTTCTGGCATTGTGATTCCAGACAGCGCTACCGAAAAACCAGATCAAGGTGTGGTGCAGGCAGTAGGCAATGGTAAAAAAGACGACAACGGCAAAGCAATTCCTTTGGACGTAAAAGTCGGCGACAAAGTGTTGTTCGGCAAATACTCCGGCCAGACTGTTAAAGTCGATGGCGAAGAGCTGCTGGTGATGCGCGAAGAAGACATCATGGCGATTGTTGAGTAATTGACTCACAACCACCCTTATCTAATATTGAATTAGGAGAATTTAAATGGCAGCTAAAGACGTAAGATTTGGTGATGACGTTCGCCAAAAAATGGTAAATGGTGTCAACGTATTGGCTAACGCAGTACGCGTGACTTTGGGCCCTAAAGGCCGTAACGTGGTGTTGGAGCGTTCTTTCGGCGCACCTACCATCACTAAAGACGGTGTGTCTGTGGCCAAAGAAATCGAATTGAAAGACAAATTCGAAAACATGGGCGCACAAATGGTGAAAGAAGTTGCTTCTAAAACCAATGACATCGCTGGTGACGGTACAACGACTGCGACTGTATTGGCACAAGCCATTATCCGTGAAGGCATGAAATCTGTTGCCGCCGGTATGAACCCAATGGACCTGAAACGCGGCATCGACAAAGCGGTTGAAGCAGCCGTTGCAGATTTGGCAGCACAATCAAAACCATGTACAACCAGCAAAGAAATCGCACAAGTAGGTGCTATTTCTGCTAACTCCGACACCTCCGTTGGCCAGATCATTGCTGACGCGATGGACAAAGTAGGTAAAGAAGGCGTGATTACCGTTGAAGACGGTTCAGGCCTGACCAACGAGCTGGATGTGGTTGAAGGTATGCAGTTTGACCGTGGTTACCTGTCTCCATACTTCATCAACAATCCAGAGCGCCAAATCGCGTTGCTGGACAATCCTTTCGTGTTATTGCACGACAAAAAAGTATCCAACATCCGTGACCTGTTGCCAACATTGGAGCAAGTAGCGAAAGCGGGCCGTCCATTGTTGATCATCGCTGAAGATGTTGATGGCGAAGCATTGGCAACCCTGGTGGTGAACAACATCCGCGGCATCCTGAAAACGACCGCTGTTAAAGCGCCTGGTTTCGGTGACCGTCGTAAAGCCATGCTGGAAGACATCGCGATCTTGACCGGTGGTACTGTGATCTCTGAAGAAGTGGGCCTGAAACTGGAAGCCGTACAATTGCATGACCTGGGCCAGGCAAAACGCATCGAAGTGGGTAAAGAAAACACCATCATCATCGACGGCGCAGGTAACGAAGAAGCCATCAAAGCCCGTATCGGCCAAATCAAAACACAAATCGAAGAAGCGTCTAGCGACTACGACCGTGAAAAACTGCAAGAGCGCGTAGCCAAACTGGCTGGCGGTGTGGCTGTGATCAAGGTTGGCGCAACGACTGAAATCGAAATGAAAGAGAAAAAAGCCCGCGTGGAAGATGCATTACACGCAACCCGCGCTGCCGTTGAAGAAGGCATTGTGGCTGGCGGTGGTGTTGCACTGATCCGTGCCCGTGACGCGATTGCTAAAGTGAAAGGTGACAACCTGGATCAAGATGCTGGTATCAAAATCGTTCTGCGTGCAGTTGAAGAGCCATTGCGCCAAATCACTCAAAACGCTGGCGTTGAACCATCTGTAGTCGTAAACAACGTAGCTGCTGGTAAAGGCAACTACGGTTACAACGCGGCTAACGAAACCTATGGCGACATGGTTGAAATGGGCGTATTGGATCCAACCAAAGTGACACGTTCTGCACTGCAAAATGCAGCTTCAGTCGCTGGCTTGATGCTGACGACTGACTGCATGGTTGCTGAGCTGCCTAAAGAAGATGCACCATCTGCACCGGATATGGGCGGGATGGGTGGCATGGGCGGCATGATGTAATTTCAGCGTCGCTAAAGCGGTGATTGCTGCGTTGCATATCCTTGTCGTACTTATTGTACTGCCTGCGGATACGCGCCTTGCACTCATCGCTTTAACTTGCTGAAATGCCCTAAGCAGCATTAAAACAAAACCCGCAAAAGCGGGTTTTGTTTTATCAACGACTCTCCGTCATAATGATGGATTAAATCACTGTTTCACACACGCATCCACGCGTGCTATTTAAATAACGAAAGAACACATCATGGCAACTCAATTAGACTCACTCACCCAACGCTTAAGCTATATCGTCGGTGAAAACCTGGCACATCAACTTAAAAATGATGGCCTCGAACTGGACGCAGAAGTGGTCGCACTCGCAGTGAAAGATGTCATGTCCGGTCAGGCGTCCCGCTTAACTGATGACGAAAAAAGAAGCGCAGTCGAGCAGGTACAACAAGAGAGCCAGGCAAGGCAAATGGCTGCGCATGCGAAAAACAAGGCCGAGGGCGAAGCCTATCTGGCAGACAACGCAAAAAAAGAAGGCGTGACAACGACGGCCAGTGGTCTGCAATATAAATCATTGGTGACTGGTAGTGGCGCAAAACCAACCACCAGCGACCGCGTCAAAGTGCATTACAGAGGCACGCTGATCGACGGCACGGTGTTTGATAGTTCTTATGACCGCGGTGAACCGATTGTTTTCCCGGTGACTGGCGTGATCGCAGGCTGGGTAGAAGGCTTGCAATTGATGAATGTAGGCAGCAAGTTTGAGCTGACAATCCCATCCAACCTCGCCTATGGCGCAAATGGCAGCGGCCCGGTGATTGGTCCGGATGCGACCTTGGTGTTCGAAGTAGAATTGTTAGATATTGAGTAAGTTTTACGATAAAAAAACCAGACCTCTTGGGTCTGGTTTTTTTATTTGTGCGAAGAAAAGGGACTAAACCGACTCCTGGCGTTGCCCTCTACCCAATAAAGCCGTCACAGCTTCCTGTGCAGATTTATGGTTGGTCAGTAATTGATTGACTTCAAAGGTAATCGGCATTTCAACGCCTATCGTCTCAGCACGACGCATCACTTCGCGCGCAGTATTCACGCCTTCAGCCACGTGCCCTAAACCTGCCAGTATGCTTTCAAGTGACTTGCCAGAAGCGAGTTGCAAGCCAACTTCACGGTTACGTGAATATTGACCGGTACAGGTCAGGATCAGGTCGCCAGCGCCTGCTAACCCCATAAACGTTTCCGCTTTGGCACCCAAGGCCATACCAAAACGGGTAATTTCAGCCAGGCCGCGCGTAATCATGGCGGCACGTGCATTGTTACCAAAGCCCATGCCATCCGAGATCCCTGCGGCGATCGCCATCACATTTTTGACCGCCCCACCGACAGAAGCACCCACCACATCCACACTGTCATACACGCGCAAGCAACCACCGTGTATGAGTTGCGCAGCCTGTTGTGCCAGCTCCCGGTGATTCGCCGCCAGCGTAATGGCTGTGGGCAAGCCACGAACCAGCTCAGCGGCAAAACTGGGACCGCTTAACACGCCCCATGGATAATCCGCACCCAGCTCCTCTTGTGCCACTTCAAATGGCAATTTTGCCGTTTGTGGCTCCAGCCCTTTATTGGCCCAGATCAGCGGCTGCGTGATACCCAAGGCCTTAAGCTGTTGCAAGATTGGCCGGAAGCCAGCTGTAGGCACGACAGATAAAATCAGGTCAGATCCTGCCACAGCTGCAGCCAGGTCGTCTTCAACCGTAAGCTTTTCAGGAAAAGCAAAGTCGCCCAGATAGAGCGGATTAGCACGCGCCTTGCGCATACCGGAGACATGCCCGCTATTACGCGCCCACAGCACGACGTCGTGCTGTAAGGCGATATGCATGGCGAGCGCTGTGCCCCAGGCACCAGCACCAAGAACGGCGACCTTACTCATTTGGCTTTATCCAGATAAAAGACAAAAGTAAGTCACAGGTAACTTACTTTTTAAGATAAAAAATTAGTTAGGTGCGCCAGCAGCCTGGGCTGCTTGTTGCTGCTGTTGCAGGTAAAGCGCTTCGAAGTTGATCGGGTTCAACAACACAGGCATAAAGCCGGCGCGTGTCACCATGTCAGAAATCGCTTCACGGGCATATGGGAACAGAATGTTCGGGCAAGCCACGGCCAGGATAGGCTCCATGTTTTCTTGCGGCACGTTACGAATCGCAAAAATACCAGACTGGTTAACTTCCACCAGGAAAGCTGTTTTGTCTTCGATTTTGGCGGTCACGGTCACTTTGATAGAGACATTGAAAATGCCTTCTTCGACTTGCTGTGCATTATTGCCCAACTCTACATTGATTTGCGGAGTAGCACGCTCAGTGAAAATAGCAGGCGCATTTGGCACTTCAATCGAAGCATCGTGTACATACAGCTTTTCAATGCTGAAAATCGGCGCTGCGTTTTGTTCTGTTTGGTTCTGTGAATCCTGAGCCATGAATTATCCTTAATAATTATCAATACACAAAGCCGCTATTCTAACCGGACATCCCCGGCATGACTATGTGTTTTTTGTGACAAAAAACAATGTGTTTCAAGCAGCCAGCAATGGGTCCAGGCCGCCTTGTACATCAAGCGCATGCAAGTCATCAAAGCCACCTACATGCTGCTCGCCAATAAAAATCTGCGGCACGGTACGGCGACCGGTTTTTTCCATCATTTCAGCCCGTAATTCCGGCTGTAAATCGACGCGGATTTTTTCAATCTCGGTCACGCCCTTGTTCTTCAACAAGCGCTCCGCATTGATGCAATAAGGGCATACTGCGGAGGTATACATCACGACTTTAGCCATACAATTCCTTTTAAAAACATTCCTGCGTGCAATGCCGCTTATTTGCTGCTCGGCATCTTGGCCTCTATCCAGGCCAGCATGCCACCCTTGAGTACATTCAAAGTCGTAAACTGTTGCGCTTTGAGCAATTTAGCGGCGGTATGCGCACGCCTGCCACGCTGGCAAACAACCAGCACAGGTTTATCGCGAAACTTTTCCAGCTCTTTGAGGCGCTCAGACAATTGCGATAACGGCACATTGCGCGCCCCTTGCAAATGGCCTTGGGCAAATTCGTCAGGCTCTCGCACGTCCAGCACCAGCGCAGACTTACGGTTCATCAGTATCACGGCTTCAGTCACCGAGAGTGAAGTGATGCCAGCCACAGAGCGACTCAACATCGGCAATAGCAAGGCCAGGCCCGAACCGATTGCCAAACCGATCAACAATACATTTTGTTTTAAAAACTCCACTTGTACACTCGCCCTCTTAGCTTAATGATTAGCAGCACGACTGAATAAAAGCACCGGCCCCTTCGGGTATGCGTCGCCTGCGGTTGCGATTATAATAGACGAATTCATCAATTCGACGTTCCGTCACCACTTTAAAGACTGTTAGCCATGTCAATCAAACCTGTCATTTTGCTCATCCTCGATGGTTTTGGTCACAGCGAGACCACTGAATTCAATGCCGTGTTACAAGCCAACACCCCGAACCTGGACAGATTAAAGGCCACTTACCCGCACGGGCTGATCAATGCCTCCGAGCATTACGTCGGCTTGCCAGATGGCCAGATGGGCAACTCTGAGGTCGGTCATTTGAATATTGGGGCGGGACGTATCGTCTTTCAAGACTTTGAACGCATTAATAACAGCATCAGCAGCGGTGAGTTTTTCAAATTGCCTGCCCTGGTGAATGCCATGCAGGCACTCAAAGCGAATGACAAAGCCTTGCACATTCTAGGGTTGCTGTCTGACGGTGGTGTACATAGCTATCAGCCACATATTCATGCCATGCTCGACATGGCCAAGCAACAAGGCCTGAGCAAGGTCTATGTGCATGCCTTCCTTGATGGCCGCGACGCGCCGCCAAAGAGTGCGCAGCCCTATCTGCAAGCACTGGAAGACCACCTGAGCGCACTGGGTGTGGGCAAAGTCGCCACCGTTAGCGGCCGTTTTTATGGCATGGACAGGGACAAGCGCTGGGAGCGTGTATCAGTGGCTTATGAGCTGCTGGTCAATGGCACTTCTGACTATGTCGCACCTGACAGCCTGACGGCTTTGCAGCAAGCCTACGCACGTGAAGAAAGCGATGAATTTGTAAAATGCACGGCTATCCGCGCAGTGGATGCGGCACCGACCCGGATGGAAGATGGTGACTGCCTGGTGTTTATGAACTTCAGGAGTGACCGTGCCCGCCAGCTGACAGATGCCCTGCTCAACCCACAATTTAGCGGTTTCGAACGTAGCCGCGTGCCGCGCTTCAGCCACTATTTTACGCTGACGCAATATGACAAAAACCAAACCTTGGCCGAACCAGTGTTTGCGCCATTTACGGTGTCTAACACCTTTGGCGAATACGTGTCTAATCTTGGGCTAAAACAACTGCGTATCGCCGAGACTGAAAAATATCCGCACGTGACGTTTTTCTTTAACGGCGGTGAAGAAACCGTATTTGCAGGCGAAGACCGCATTCTGGTGCCATCGCCTAAAGTCGCGACTTATGACCTGCAACCGGAAATGAGCGCTTACGAGCTCACCGACAAACTGGTGACGGCGATTGAATCCCAGCAATACCAGGCAGTCATTTGTAATTATGCCAACGGCGATATGGTAGGCCATACCGGCAACCTGCAGGCAGCGATTAAAGCGGTAGAAACCCTGGACACCTGTGTTGGGCGCGTAGTCGCTGCGGCACAAAAAATGGGCGCAGAAGTCATTATTACCGCTGATCATGGCAATGCCGAAAGCATGTTTGACCACGCCAGCGACCAGGCACACACCCAACACACTACCAACCTGGTGCCGTTTATTTACATTGGCCGTGCCGGGCACATTACCCCAGAAGGGGCGCTGTCTGATATTGCACCGACCTTGTTGTCATTAATGGGGGTACCGCAACCGGCCGAAATGACCGGTAAAAACCTGATCACCCTCAATGCAGCAGCCTAAACTGGCTCGCCTGGTGCATGCCTGATTTCAGCATGATTGCTTACCCACAGCCCAAACGACTGTGTGCAGCCTTG
Source organism: Methylophilus sp. UBA6697 (assembly GCF_002454655.1). Classification (NCBI taxonomy): domain Bacteria; kingdom Pseudomonadati; phylum Pseudomonadota; class Betaproteobacteria; order Nitrosomonadales; family Methylophilaceae; genus Methylophilus; species Methylophilus sp. UBA6697. Next base: position 80,193 of record NZ_DKJH01000019.1, on the reverse strand, counting down.
GCTGCGTGCCTTGTCTTGTGTGCAAGCAGCTTACCTATGCCTGTGCACGCAGCGGCCAATGACAAAACCGAAACCACCAAGGGCGATCTGGAGCAAGTCAAAGAGAAAATCCAGCAATTAGCCAATGCACTCAAAGCCTCACGCGTGGCCAAGCAGGATGCACATGAGGCGTTAAAAGCCTCAGAAACCGCCATCAGCAGCTCACGTAAAAAGCTGCGCGAAATTCAGGATGCGCAACAGGACAATCGTGGCAAACTGCAAGACTTGCAAAAGCAATTGTCATTACTGCAGCGCCAGGTCAATCAGCAGCGCCACACGCTGAGCGAACAGCTTAATCAGCAATACCGCCATGGCAATAACAGTCCGCTGCAAATGTTATTACAGCAACAAGACCCGGCTAACACCACGCGCAACCTCAAATACCTGGGCTACCTGACGGCGGCTCACCAGCAGCAAATTCAGTCATTGCAAGATAACCAGGAAGCGATAGACCGCGTACGCTCGGCCACCACAGAGCAACTGCATGAAACCGAGCGCCTGGCGAATCAATACAGTGAAACGACGCAAAAACTGGAAGGTGAAAAATCACGCCGGACTGAGGCACTGAACGAGCTTTCCAAGCAAATTGAAACGCAAGAACAGCAAATGGTGCGTCTGAAAAAAGACGAAGAAGCCTTGTCACAATTGTTCCAGCGCCTGCTGGCCGAAGCGAAAAAGCGCGAGCAGGAAGCACTGGCCAAAGCCAAACGCGAAAAAGAAGCGGCCGCGAAAAAAGCCGCTGAACTGGCACGCAGCAAGAAAAAATCTGGCGGACGCACCTTTGAACACGCTCCCCAGACCAATGTCGATGACAGCGAAAGCAATACACCAAACAACACAGTCGTTGCTAAAAATGAAACCTTACCCGAATACAACGCCAATAAAGAAAACTTCTCGCAATTGCGCGGTCGCTTGCGCTTGCCGGTACGTGGCGATGTTATTAACCGTTTCGGCACTGCACGCGCAGACACGGGCGTCAGCTGGAAAGGCATTTTCATCCGCGCCAAAGAAGGCAGCGAGGTCAAATCCGTGGCGGGCGGCCAAGTAGTCTTTGCCGACTGGATGCGCGGCTTTGGCAACCTGATCGTGGTCGATCACGGCAACGGCTATATGAGTTTGTATGGCAATAATGAGGCTTTGTATAAGTCTTCTGGACAAAGCGTCAAATCCGGCGACACTATTGCCGCCGTCGGCAACAGCGGCGGCAATGCCGAAAACGGCGTCTACTACGAACTGCGCCGCAACAGTATTCCTTTTGATCCCCTGCAATGGAGCACTGTGCGCTAGCACCGCGCACTCTTCACTCGCAAACCAGCACCCACGTAAATGACCACCTGAGATAAGAGGTGGTTTATTTTTGTCTCCAGCTAAATACTCAACCCAAAAATGATAAATTAATTTAAATTTAATTATNNTATTAACGTATTCATATACCATCAAATGTCCGGAAAACATCCGGAAGGCAATGGGCGCACCAGCGCTCATGACCCTAGCAATCAACTTAACCTCGTTCGTTTATACAAACAGTCGTTTAGGAGAATAGCCATGGAAGTGAATATTGGAGTCATTAATCCGTATGCCGCCGCAGAAGTGATTGCGCAAAAGAAAATCAACTGGGAGCAAGTCGCCGAACCTGAAGTCATGCTGGCGGAGATTTTAGGCGTCAGCGCAGAAAAAATCTTTGACCTGCGTAACCCCATCCTCAGGCCAGATGCTGAACTTTCCGCCGACGGTAGTCTGAAGGTGCTATCTGAAGCACAAACTGCAGACAGGATTAACCGTTTCTATCAAACCCAAAGTCCTGTTGCCACCAGATCTATCGGTGCACAACGTTTGCGCCTGGGCACCATCAGAAAATCGGTGGTGCTTTCTGAGATCATGATTAATACCGCCGTGTTACGCACGGCCATTGCCAGTACGCCATGGACACCTCCAGACAAAGACTGGGTAGATATGGGCGACTACTTTGAAGATGTGGCCGAGCTCAACGACCCAATACAAGGCGTATTGGGCGACTGCTATTTCATAGCCGCCATGGCGTCGGTCGCCTGGGCCAGACCATATGCCATCGTCAATATGACCCGCCCTTCAGCCTGGGGCAATGAGGAACAGCCGATACACAAGGTCAATTTTTATAAAAACGGGGCCGGGGAGGCACAAGCCGTGGAAGTGACAGAGTTGGTGCCAGTCAGCAAGCCTGCGCACAACTGGGTCTACGCGCGCTCACTGGATGCAGGCGAAACCTGGCCAGCTGTGATGGAAAAAGCCTACGCAAAATGGCGGACCAGTAATAGTACAGACTTTCCCAACTATCCGGCCATCGCCGGCGGCGATCCGGTGAATGCCTGTGCCGAAATCATCAGCGGTGAAAAGACTTATGTCAGTCATAGTGGCAAAACCGGCGATGATTTGTGGACATTTGTCCGTAGCCATTCGCTCAGCAGACGTACGGTTAACCCGATGGTAGCCTGGACCTATGGCTCCTCCCCCGCCGGGACCAATTACAGCACAGCCAAAGTGGTCGGCAATCATGCGTATTCGATTTTGGGCTGGCAATATGTTGACGGTGAAAAATACATCGTCTTGCGCAATCCGTGGGGCACGCATCATGCCGTGCTGGATACGCTGTCAGGTAACTGGTCTGCCTACCAGATATCGTTCTCGGCCAGTATCCCCCTCAATAGCAACGGTGTGTTTGCCATGAAGGCGAGTACCTTCCAGCAATATTTTGCCGGCTCAGGTGTCGTGGTATAAATAATGAAGCATGCCTTTGCCAGCCTCGTGCAACCAGCGTGGCTGGTAAAGGTCATCATCGCCAGACCTCCACTTTGCGAATAGTCACCACCCTGTTACTGCTAACACTGCCATTGCTGCCGGGTAGCGAAAGGAAGCCGTCAATGACGCCGCAAATTACACGCCTGATTTACCGCTATCAGGGCGCATCCGTGCCACCGCCCTACCATCGCAGCTTCGCGCTGACGGTTGATGCCGAAAGGATCCATTTGATTATCACCAGCTATGACGAGACACTAGCCGACGTAGAGCAGGAGCCAGCAGCAGATATCATGCTGCAACTGACACAATGGATTCAAGACTACCACCTGGTGGCCATGCCACGGCAGGCCATCCGCCCAGCGCTATCTGCAGATACCGGCGCAGGCATCCATTCATTGATGCTCTATGCCGGGCAGCAAAAGATCATGGATGCCAGTACGGCTAAACACACTGACAGCACAACTGCAATATTGACCGGGGATGTGGAGTCCTTCGCCAGGCAACTCACGCAATGCGTCGAGCACTATGAAACCTATATGCACACGCCCTGATATGGCTGCCTAGCGCGCATCCTCGGGGATCACCGGCAATGGCATGTTACGTCTGGCTTCGGCATAAATTTTATCCAGTTCTTCTTGCGACATGGTGATACCAGGGACGCGCTCATCTGCGCTAGGCTCATAGCCGCCAGCCGAGTGGGTTTCGGCGGCATTGGTATTTGCTGATGGCTTCACAGGCTGCTCGGTTGTTGAAGCCTCATGCTCACAACCCACCAGGCAAACAGCACACAAAAAAGATAAGACAACGATAGAACAATATTTCATCACAACATTTCTAACACAATAAAAACGAATTACTCACCCATCACATGCATCAACACGCGACGGCGGGCGGGCAAATGACGGTGCTCAAACAGGAAAATACCTTGCCACTGGCCAAGGGCAACCCGACCCTGCAACACCGGGATGGACAGGCTGGTTTGCGTAAGCGCCGTACGCACATGCGCAGGCATATCATCCGGGCCTTCCACGGTATGTATAAACAAATCATCACCATCAGGCACTAGTCGATTAAAAAACGCTTCCAAATCAACCAGTACATCACGGTCATAATTTTCATTGATCAATAGGCTGGCAGAAGTGTGTTGAATATAGAGCGTGAGCAATCCGCTCCCGATGCCGGACTGCTGTACCCATTGCAAGACTTGCGGCGTGATATCGTACAAACGCCGCCCTTGCGCATCGATAGAAAGTGTTTCGTGATGCTGTCGCATAGCGGATTCCCGGAACAAAGAACTAAAATTGCATTATACCGGGTTCAGGTCACGGGCCAGTATTACCAGTAGCGCCAGCCACCGCCCCAATAAGGTCGGTAACCCCAAGGGCCACCGTAGAAGCCTGGGCCGCCATAAAACCAGGGGTCCATGCTACGCAACCTCGCCATATCACGCTCGCGCTTCAGTTTTGCCTCAGACTCCACGCGCGCTTTTTCGCGCTTGTTAATTTCGTCAGCAATGGCATTCTGTTCAGCCAGTGCATTGGCCTGCTGCATGTAATTGAGCACGCCTTTGGAGATGCCTTTTTGATGCCAGTCCAGCACATCAGACGGCGTCAGTGAATAGCGTGACTGCGATTGTTTGATCGCCTCAATAATCTCGGCATCGGTTTTGCCTTGCTTGCTCATAGCCACAATCTGCTCCAGGGTCAACGTGGATTGGGCAGGTGGCACCAGCGCAGCGAGCTGCTCAGGCGAAATGCGGTCAATTTGCAAAGGCTGTGGCGGCTGCGAAGCGCAGCCAGCCAGCACGCCCAGCAAAAAAGTCGCAGAGATTAAACGCAAAGATTGTGAATAACGCATAGTGCTTCCATTCTACACCCGATAAAAGTAAAGGGTCACACCCGGTATGACCCTTTTATTGCAATCAAGGTTCAGCCACCCCATTCGCTGCTTAGCCTTTGCGAAACTGCATCTTCCCGGCCTGGAAGTCGACGCGAATCGTGTCTTTGGCGGCAAACTGCCCAGCCAGAATTTCACGTGCCAGCGGATTTTCGATTTCGCTCTGAATAGCACGTTTTAACGGCCGCGCGCCGTATACCGGGTCAAAGCCGGCATTGGCAATTTCAGCCAAGGCGGCATCACCGATCTCCAGTTGCATATCCATCGCGGCCACCCGTTTGGCCAGCAATTGCAACTGGATACTGGCAATCGATTTCACATGTGTTTCGCCTAGGGAATGGAACACCACGACCTCATCGATACGATTGATGAACTCAGGACGGAAATGCGTTTTCACTTCGCCCATCACGGCCAGTTTCACCACTTGGTAATCCTGGTCGGCCATGCTTTGTATCATCTGGCTGCCCAGGTTGGAGGTCATGATAATTACCGTGTTTTTAAAGTCCACCGTGCGCCCCTGGCCATCGGTTAGGCGACCATCATCCAGCACTTGCAACAAGACGTTAAACACATCCGGGTGCGCTTTTTCCACCTCGTCGAGCAACACTACAGAGTAAGGCTTGCGACGGACGGCTTCGGTCAGCGTCCCGCCTTCTTCGTAACCGACGTAGCCAGGCGGCGCGCCAATCAGGCGGGAGACTGAATGCTTCTCCATAAACTCGCTCATATCAATACGCACCAAGTGATCCGGGCTATCAAACAGAAAGTTAGCCAGCGCTTTGCACAACTCGGTTTTACCCACGCCGGTTGGCCCCAAGAACAAGAAGCTGCCATATGGGCGGTTAGGATCACTCAAGCCACTACGCGAACGACGAATCGCGTCCGACACCAGGCGTACCGCTTCATCCTGGCCAACCACGCGCTCATGCAAGCGGCTCTCCATATTAAGCAACTTTTCACGCTCACCAGTCATCATTTTGCTCACAGGAATGCCCGTCGCGCGGCTGACCACTTCGGCAATCTCGTCCGCACCGACTTCGGTGCGCAGCATCTTGTGTTTCACTGCACCATTGGCTTCAGCGGTCGACGCATGCTTTAACTGCGCTTCCAGTTGCGGCAATTTGCCATACTGCAACTCAGAGACTTTTTGCCAATCGCCTTTGCGCTTGGCGGCTTCCATGTCCAGCTTGATCTTTTCAATCGCCTCTTTAACCCCGGCAGAGCCTTGCACGGCGGCCTTTTCTGCTTTCCACACCTCTTCCAGGTCAGCGTACTCTTTTTCCAGCTTACTGATTTCGTCCTCAATCAGGCCAAAGCGTTTCTGGCTGGCTTCATCCTTTTCGCGACGCACCGCTTCACGCTCGATTTTGAGCTGAATCAAGCGGCGGTCGAGCTTATCCATCACCTCAGGCTTGGAGTCGATTTCCATCTTGATGCGCGAAGCTGCCTCGTCAATCAGGTCAATGGCTTTGTCTGGCAAAAAACGGTCAGTAATATAGCGGTTGGATAACTCAGCCGCCGCCACAATGGCCGGGTCAGTGATCTCTACGCCATGGTGCAGCTCGTATTTTTCCTGCAAACCGCGCAAAATGGCAATCGTCGCCTCAACACTCGGCTCATCGACCAATACCTTCTGAAAGCGACGCTCCAGCGCCGCATCTTTTTCGATGTATTTGCGGTACTCATCCAGCGTGGTCGCGCCCACACAGTGCAGCTCACCACGCGCCAGCGCCGGTTTCAGCATATTGCCCGCATCCATCGCACCCTCAGACTTGCCCGCGCCGACCATGGTGTGAATTTCATCAATAAAGACAATGGTCTGGCCTTCGTCTTGTGCCAACTCTTTGAGCACAGACTTTAAACGCTCTTCAAATTCGCCACGGTATTTGGCTCCGGCCAGCAAGGCGGCCATATCCAGGCTCAGTACTTTTTTGTTTTTGAGCGAATCTGGCACTTCGCCATTCACAATCCGTTGCGCCAGGCCTTCGACGATGGCCGTTTTACCGACACCAGGCTCTCCGATCAATACCGGGTTGTTTTTGGTACGGCGTTGCAATACCTGGATGGCGCGGCGAATTTCATCGTCACGGCCAATCACCGGATCGAGCTTGCCGGCACGCGCACGCTCGGTCAGGTCCAGAGTGTATTTTTTCAATGCTTCACGTTGGCCCTCCGCTTCCTGGCTGTTGACGGAGTCATTTCCGCGCACTGCCTTAATCGCCTGCTCCAGCGCAGCCTTATTCACGCCGTGCTGCTTGAGCAATTTACCAGTGTTGCCTTTGTCCTCGGCCAGTGCCAGCAAAAACATCTCGCTGGCAATATAACTATCGCCACTCTTTTGAGCCAGTTTGTCGGTGACATTTAACAGGTTGTTAAGGTCGCGCGAAACTGCGACATCGCCGCTGTTTTCACTGATTTTTGGCAAGGCATCAATTGCTTGTTGCAAGCCAGTTTTCAACGCACTGACTTGCGCGCCCGCGCGTGACAACAAGGCCGCAACACCGCTATCGTCCTGGTTGAGCATCGCCAGCAGCAAATGTGGCGCTTCAATAGTAGGGTGGTCGGCACCCACAGCCATGCTCTGGGCATCGGCCAGTGCCTGTTGAAATTTGGTGGTGAGTTTATCAAAACGCATGCAAACCCTTTCATTATTTAAAGTCATGCCGCAGCGCGCGGCTGGATAACCCTATAATGCGGCGGGTTTTTGCGTTTTCAATAGATGCAGATCAAATTGGCGCGACTTTAGTCAGTGGTTTAATGCGTAAACGGCACCAGTTGCAAGCCCTTATCGGCGCTGCTCACTGCCAGCGTTGCTTGCCCTTGCAGATAAAGCCATTGCGGATAATCGAGCTTGCTGCTGTGCACAATCACGACCTGTGCACCCCAGGTTCTACCGCCATCTGATGACGCCATCGCCACAATATCGGCGCCATTATGATCATGTTCTTGCCAGGCTAGCCAAACCTGATCGCCGACGCTCAATAATGCCGGATGACCTGCATTCCTTTTCGTGTCACCAAAGCGGCGCGGCGGCGAAGTCACCCAGGCCTGCCCATCCATACGCGCAATGCGCAAACCAGGTTTGTCACCCGCACCATCAAAATAAGCCAGGTGATAGCCAAACCCTTCACCCACAGCCAGGGTGGCGCCATGATGCGGGCAACCTTCTATTTTCCAATGGCCATAACTGGCACGCACCAGCACAGGCTTACCTACAGGGCTAATTTCGGCCATGGCATGATCGCGCTCGTTCCCTTCAAACACGTGCCGCCACAATACGGCCACAGTACCATCCGGCTTGCTGGTCATGGCAATGCGACAACATTCACAACTGTTATCGGCCAACTTCTGCTCAGGGCTGAAACTTTTGCCTTGATCGCGTGAAACCGCATAGTAAATCGCCGCGCCGTCATAGGCTTTCCCTGCAACTTTGGCTGCCAGCATATCCCGCTTATCCAGCCAGGCAACGGTAATCGTGCCATCTGCCGCCACTTGCAAAGCATCATAACGATGGGTGATTTGTTCACGGTGCTGATGCACGATATAAGGTGTTTCAAACCTTTTGCCGCCATCCAGTGATCGTGCAAACCAGATATTGCCCGCATGGTTTTTTTTCAGCGCCTCGGTCCAGCTGACATAGACGGCGCCATTGGCATCTGCTGCAATATTTGGCCGCGCTTCCGCGTCTGCCGCAATCTGCATCGGCGCAGGATTCACAGCGACTTCGGTGCTAAAATGCTTGCCGGTATCGTCACTGGCCGACACCCAGACCTGCCCCTGCCTGACCTGTGCCAGCAACACACGCCCGGCATGGTCTACCGCCACGCTGACGGCCAATTGACTTGCGGATGGTTCGTGATGGGACTCATGTGCTTGAACCACCTGTATCGATAGAAAAAAAGCCAGCCCCCACACCAGATTTGCCCACTGTTTGACCATCAATTGCCAACCCATCGCTTAATCAGAAGCACCCTTAAATTTACCTTAATTATCAAGCGTTAATGTCGCTAAAGTTTGCTTGCATTCGCGCCGATAACCACTTATCCGCACTACAACGCACACCGGACCGAAACAGATTTAACTATGTCATTACCAACCGTTTTTGATCATCATAGCACAGCATGGTTGCAGCCCTTGGCCGTCACCATGCCGGATACGCCTATGCTGGCCATCAATCGCCGTGCCCAGTGTCTCGCCATCAGCGGCTCAGCAAAAAACCTGCTGGGCGAACTCGCCGACGAGTTGCCCAAAGAGATTCGCCAACTGCTGGTTGAGGCCATACGCGAAGGCAAAACTGAATTAAGTATCAGCACGCAGATTCATGGCGCAAAACGCGATTTCAAATGCCGCGTCTTCTATCCACAATCGGGCCGCCGCGCCATTGGCCTGATGCTGGAGGAAGAAGAACGCACGCTGCTCGATCAATTGCTGCACATGCAATCAATTGTGCACTCACTGATCGAGATGAGCCCGGACCTGATTTGCATTAAAGATAACGAAAATCGCTGGATGATGGCCAACCAGCACATGCTGAACACCTTTCAGATCGATAGTTTTGACTATCAGTTCTTAAACAATTTGCAAATTGCGGATACCTTGCATCCGGTGTTCCGCAATAGCTTCGAGCATCACGAAAAATCTGACCAGCAGGTCTGGAAATCGCGCCAGGCGTATCACAACGAAGAGCTGGTGCATTTGCCACAGGGCGGTTACAAAACGCTGGAAGTGAATAAAGTCGCCTACCACGACCAGAAAGATCAACCCAGCCATCTGATTACCGTCGCGCGTGATGTTAGCGAACAGAAATTCATTCAAACGCAGTTGCTTAACCGCAGCGCGGTATTGGACACGTTGATTTCCTGCGACTGGATGTTGCACTCGGCCGAACGCTGGCAGAGTGTGGCGGAAAATGTATTGCAGCAATGCTGCCTGTCTTTCCGCTTTAGCCGTGCCGTATTGCTGCAACACGAAACCATTTCCAGCCGCAAGAAAACCGACATTCGCTCTAAAGCCTTGTTCCACTGGGCAATGAACGGCTTTCACGCCACTTACGAGCATTGGGAAAAGATTTCTTTCCTGTCGCCTGAACTGCAACGCTGGTATAGCCTGCTGTCCAAAGGCCAGCCGGTGATGTGTGACGCGCTCACACTGCCAGCGTCAGAACGCGCCTTGCTTAAATCGCATGACACCGTCAACCTGGTGATTGTGCCGCTCATGATTGATGATGAGTGGTGGGGCTCGATGGTGATTGAACGTTGTTTCGATGCCGAAAATACCAGCTCACAAGAGCTGGGCTCGTTAATGGCGATTGGCCGTACATTAAGTGTGGCGATTGACCGTGAACAAACCGGCAAACATCTCAAGCTGGCCAAAATCGCCTTTGACAGCACCACCGAAGGCATCATGATTGTGAACCCGGCGGGCGAGCTAGTCGGTATCAACCAGGGCTATACCCTGATCACCGGTTTTGAAGAAGCGGAAGTGCTGGGCACCAAGCCGCAGATTTTCAGGCAGCGTCCGCGTGGCCTGTTTGGTGCGCTCAAACGCCATGGCAAATGGTCAGGCGAAATTGAGAATATGCGCAAGAACGGCGACACTTATACCGAGTGGATGACCATTACCGCCGTGCGCAACCATGCCAATGCCATCACCAACTATGTGGGCGTGTTTGCTGACATCAGTGAAATGAAGCGTTCACAAACGCAGCTGAATTCACTGGTCAACCATGACCCGCTGACCGGGCTGCCTAACCGCAGGCTGATTAACCATTTGTTTACGCATGCGATTCAGCGCGCCAACCGCAATGAACAACAGGCAGCCGTACTGTTTATTGACCTGGACCGTTTTAAGAACATTAATGACAGTCTGGGCCACTATACCGGCGACCAGTTATTGCTGGGCGTCACTGAGCGCCTGCGTGCCACATTGCGTGAGTCTGATATTGTAGGCCGCCTGGGGGGTGACGAATTTATTATCCTGCTGGAAAACCTGCATGGCAAAGCCGATGCCGCGCAAAAAGCACATGACATCCTGGATGCGCTCAGACGCGAGTTCATGATCGACCACCATGAAATTTTTGTCGGCGCCAGCATCGGTATCTCCATGTATCCGCACGATGGCAACGATGTGGAAAGCCTGATTAAAGCGGCTGACCTGGCGATGTACCAGGTGAAAAATAACGGTAAAAACCACGTCTCGTTTTATGACGTGGCCCTCAGCCGCGATGCCGTAGAGCACTTCCAGCTGGAAACCGAGTTACGCCAGGCGCTAACCAAAAACCAGCTCAAGATGTTCTACCAGGCACAGATCGATTTAAATACCGGCATGATTATTGGCGCCGAGGCCTTGATACGCTGGATACACCCGGTGCAGGGCATTATTTCACCAGCGAAATTTATCCCGCTGGCAGAAGAAACCGGCTTGATTTTAAGCATAGGTGAATGGGCATTGGCACAAGCCGTGCGCCAGGCACACGCCTGGCACAAGAAGCATCCTGAATTCAAGAAAATTGCCATTAATGTCTCTGGCGTGCAAATCATGAAGAGCAAGTTTGCCGACACCGTGTATGGCATCCTGATGGAAAGCGAGTGCGACCCTTCTATTATTGAGCTGGAAATCACCGAAAGCACGCTGATGCAGCATACCCAGCATGTGGTCGACACCTTTAACCAGTTAAAACTGCTGGGGGTCAGCATTGCCATTGACGACTTTGGCACCGGCTACTCCTCGCTCTCGCACCTGAAACGCTTACCGCTGGACCAGATCAAGATTGACCGCAGTTTTGTCAAAGACCTGCCAGATGATAAAGACGATGCCGCCATTACCAGCGCGATCTACGCGATGGCGACACAGTTAGGATTCACCGTTGTTGCCGAAGGGGTCGAAACCGAAGAACAGGAAAAGTTTTTACAGCGACTGGGCTGCCAGACAGCACAGGGCTATCTGTATGCTTATCCGGTGAACTCGGACGACTTTTTACAGTTACTAGTGTTAAATAATCAAAGAAAAATAAAACGCCATGCCTAATCACGCCTCAGATACCTACTATATCGACATAGACCAGCTTCAGATCGGTCTCTACATCCACCTCGACCTGGGCTGGATGGATCATCCATTTTCGGTGAGCAACTTCAAGATCACGGATGAATCGCAGATTGAGACCATCAAGTCCTTGGGATTAAAGCAGCTACGTTATGACCCCAGACGCAGCTCCAGCATGCCACTGAGGATCGCGCCTCAGCAGAATGTGGTTGAGTTTCCGCTGAAAAAAGCCGCCTCACCCAAAGTGGAAATCATTGATGCCGCACCGGAGTTGAGCGCCGCCCAGAAGAAACAACTGGCGCTGAGGCAGGCAATTGCGGAAAGCGAACAGAAGTTCATGAAAACCAGCACTGAAGTGAGAAACATTCAGAAGCTGTCGACGGAACATCCCGAGCAGGCCTATGGCATAGCTTCCAGGCTGGTAGAAGACCTGGTCACCAGCACCCTGACCGAGAGCGACATTGCGATTCATGCCATGAATGGTCACCGCGTCAGTGACCAGCACTTCCAGCATGAATTGAACACGCTGGTGGTGGCGATGTTGCTGGCTAAAAACCTGGATATCACTGATGAAGATGTCGTGATTTTAGGCATGTCGGCCATACTGCACGACATTGGCAAACGCCAGATCAGTGACAAAATCCTGCTGAAAAAAGACCCGCTCAGCGTGCGTGAAACCGCTATTTACCAAACGCACGTGTTGCTGGGCATGAATATGCTGCGCGATGTCGCCGTCCCTAAAAAGATACTGACACTGATTTCACAGCATCATGAGTTTGCGGATGGCACAGGCTACCCGAAAGGCCTGCATTGCGACCAGATTGATCCGTTATCGCATATTCTCATCATTGCGAATATGTACGACAACCTGTGCAATCCGTCCAACCCGGCATTCACCAAAACACCTTACGAAGCCTTGAGTGTGATGTTTGCCCAACAACGACACCAGTTTGACCAAACCATCCTGCGGCGCTTTATCAAATGCCTGGGCATTTACCCGCCTGGCAGCGTGGTTCGCCTGTCAGACCAGAAACTGGCTACGGTGCTGTCGACCAACCCGCAACAACCTTTGCGCCCGTTTATTCAAATGCTGAGTGATGACCGCGAAGAAGAAGGCGATATTATCGACCTTCGGGAAGCGCTGGATATCAATATTATCCAGTGCCTGAAACCAGAGCAGCTACCTACTATCCTGCAAAACAGGCTGCGTTTAAAACAGCGTACCAGCTACTTCCTGGACAAGATTTACGCCACGTCTTAAAGTGCTGCGCCCTGGAAGAGATGCCCGCTGGGCATCCGCTTCCAGTCGCATAGCGACCTGTTAGCTGCGTTTTCTGGCAAACAGGTAAGCGCCTAGCAAGCCGGTCAGGCTTACGGCCAATGCAGCAAAGATCGCTAGCAAGTCGCGCACATCTTTATTCACAGACTGAAAACTCCATTTGTGCAGATAGGCAAAAATAAAACCTTCCATGCCATCCGTGTCATCTATATTGGCCGCCAGCGCCCCTGTGGCAGGCTCCAGGTAGAATCGCGCGTGATGTGCCTGTGTGGTTTGTACTTTTAACACGGGCAGGCGTTTAAAAACAAACCCATATTCATTGGCAAAGGTGGTGATCCACTGCACTGATGCAATCGCTGGTAATGTGTTTTCGGCCATGATGGTCAGCCATGCCGATGCATATGCCTCGGGCGTCAGTGCCGTCACCTCATGCGGCCCGGTAAACCATAACGCAGGCGCAGCCGGGGCATGTGACATGGCTGCATGATGTTGGTCATGCTGGTGTTGACCTTGTTGTTGGTGATGCTGATGCATGGCCGCCACCTGCGCAGAAGGCAAGCCTTGCGTGCCAGAAGACACGGGAATGATTTGCCAGAACAGTGTTGACCCACGGCCATAAATATCCAGTTTCAATACCGGGCCGGTTGCCAGCTGTGACCAGGCAGTTTCACTGAGCGCGGCGCTGTCGCTGGCAAACACCGTGTGCAATATTGGCCGGCGCTGTTGAATATCAGACATCCACAAATGAAATAAACCTGTACTGGCGAGCAAGAGAATCACCAGAGACACCCATAAGCCGAACTCACGGTGCCACCATTGCAGGGCCCAGCGTTTTAAGCGATAAGGCGCCGTTTTGCGTTGCTTGATGTAAAGAATGATACCAGTCACCGCCGACGCCAGAATTAAAACCAGCACCAGGGTCGCCGCGGCCAGTTGCAGCGTAGAGCAGGCCTGCAAAAATGACCAGTTATGGCCGAACTGAAACACTTTGGTCAAGAATGCACGCCGGTCGTCCACCAGCGTCGCCAGCCTGGATTGCTCGGTATCCACATAGGCGCGCAAACCTGCAGCGTCCGCGTAGGCGACTTTCCATACTGGCAGTAAACGATTGACCGGATGGTAATCTGGCTCAAACTCGCTCACAGCCTGCACCGCACGAATGGATTGCGCCTGCAGCCCGCTGTAGTAATTAGCCAGGCTCTTTGCCGCGGCCTGCTCGGCGCCGACACGCTCTGCACCACTGGTCACAGAAAAGTATCTAGGATCCGCATTTGGCAAGGCAATACGGTAATAGCCCTGCCCCGCTAACGAAACCAGGCTAATGTGCTGAAATTGCGTGATCGCCTGTTGCTGCAAAATCGCGGGCAACGGCACTGCCTGACGGAGATCCACGGCTTGCAACGGCGGCATAAATTGCCGGGGCGCCGGTTGCAAGCGGCTCATCATCGGATGCGAAGCCCCAGAGAGGCCCCACAACACCATACCGATACAGGCGATCACCCCTATCCATTGATGCCAAAACAACCAGCCACGCTGGATTTTTCTCTGTTGATTACTCATCTCTGCTTCCATATTGCCGCTACATATGATGCTTTAATCATGCCGGACAGCCCGGCAAACCATTGCCGGGCACACTCGTTAATAAGTCCAGGTCACCCCCAGGTAAGCCGTGCGGCCATCGCCTGGGAAAAACTGGGCTTGGCTGGTAAAGGCACGCGTTGCATCGGCAACGACCCCGGTTGTCGCCGCATATTTCTGGTTAGCCAGATTACGTCCTTCAATAAACCATGACCAGTGCTGGTTGATTTTCTGACCGGCCTTCATCCCCCACAGGAAATAACTGTCGGCATACAGGGTTTCTGCAAAGTCGACGTTATAGCGCTGTGGCGACCACTCTATGGTCGGGCCAATGTAGAAGTTTTCGAGTACATCACTGCCACGGTAAACCAACTCGGCACGCAGCAAAGAGCGCTGAATACCTGGCAGGCGATTGCTGCCGAAAGTCGGGTCATTATCCAGTTTGAAATCGTTAATCAGCAAGCTGGAACGCCATTGCAAGCTGTAAGGCAAACGGGCTGTCAGGCCGAATTCGAGACCACGATGGATGGTTTTTCCCGCATTAATGGTTTGGCTGGCAAATGGCGAACCGGCTGCGCCGACCTGTAGCAACTCATCCTGCAAGCGTGCCTGATAAAACGCCACATCCCAGTCAACAAACTCACTATTACCACGTGAGCCAATTTCAAAGGTGGTGCCTTTTTGTGCCTTGAGGCTGCTCACTACCAGGCTGTTCAGCTCGCCAAAACTCGGCGGTTCAAAACTGCGCGAGGCATTGGCAAACACTTGCACCTGTGGCTGCAACTGATACAGCACGCCCAGTTTCGGGCTAGTCTGGCTATACGTTTTATCCACGCTCTGGTCACCGCTGGCAGTGATCATCTGGTCTTGAGAGTCGCGCTTGGATTTTGCATACTGCAACCCAGCAATCACCGTCCATTGCTCATCCAGGCTTAGGCGATCTTCGAGATAGGTTTCGAAGTTAGTGGCTTTCTGGTCGAAATCATTGAGCAAGGCACCGCGTCTGGCATTGACGTTTAAATAGTTTTTTGCATCAGTGCGTCCACGTGTAGGCGACAGCCCGGCCACAAACTCGTTTTTGAGGCCGAACAACTCGCCCTGGTAAGCCCAGCGCGCAGTCAAACCAATATCGTATGACTCTTGATCAATCACGCCGGTGGTGTCACCAAAGTTGCCAATCGGGTGGAACAAGCCCTTGCGCGCATAATAAGCCCCCAGTTCCAGCTTGCTCTGGTCAAACAAAATAGTGGTCTTGTTTGCCACACGGGTGACATTGATATTACGTTGGTTAATGCCTTGACCAGCAGTCACGGTCGCCTGTTTCGGATCATCTTTTAACTGCGCTTTGGTCAGGCTACTTGAAAGTTGTGAGTCATTATTGACGTAGCCAAAGAAGAAGCGGGTTTCCACCTGCTCATTGAGCCGGATGCCCACATTCCCGGTCAGGCGGTCTGCACCTTGCTGTGCGTTATCGCGGAAACTGTCTGAATGGTATTTACTGGCACTGACAAAGTAGTCCACGTTATCTTTGACGCCGCCCGTGCTAACACCGAGTCGATAATAGCCGTAACTGCCACCCTCTGAGCGCACTTCCAGCGCAGGCGCCGTGTAACCGGTGCGGGAAATAAAGTTGATGCTACCGCCCAGGTTGGTCGAACCATACTGCAAGGCATTGGCGCCACGATAGACTTCAATATAATCCGTTGCCATCGGGTCAATCGCTGGAAAATCAAAGCCACCATCGGCCAGGTTAACGGCAATACCATCTTGCATCAGTTTCAAGCCACGGCCATGAAAGGTACGTTGCAAACCGGAACCACGAATGGACAGGCGGGTTTCTTCGGCACCAAAGCGTGACTGTGCCAATACACCCGTCGCCATGCCCAGCGTATCCTGCATATTGCTGGTACGCCCTTCACGCACGGTTTCCATATTGACCACGGTGGTGCCGCCTGCGGTTTTTGACAGGTTTTCTTTTGCCGTTTCTATATCCGGCTGTGTCAGTGACGCTTTGTTTTTCTTTGCCACCACTTTGACTTCATCAAGATGGACCGTGCCCTCATGCTCGGCCTGTGCCAGATAAGGCACAGCGGCCAAAATAGCCAGGCAGATTTTTGTTTTGTTCATATTGTATTCCCTTATTTTTCTACGCAATGTGCACTGCCTGCAATCAGGCAAGCAGTGCAATCTTCCTAAAGATCAAGCTGCAAACACTTGCCTGACAGCACTTTCTGGCTGCCAGCGGATCAAGGCGCTGATGTCGCAAGCGAAATAAGTGCATAGCTTGCCCAAATGCTCGGTGCATGCGTTGTAGGTAGGGTTTTTGACCATGCGGTGCAAAGTCATGCGGCTGATGCCAGTGGACTCGGCAATTTCTTTGAGGGTGATGTGGCGTTTCCACTCCACCTGCTTGGCAAATATCATTGCCTGTAGGTTGATAATAATCATGAGATGACTCCATTCATGCCTGGGACACAGGCAGACGCTAAACCCGTCAAATAATTGACGGAACTAGATTGCGCGTGGAGTCAGAGGGGGCGCGCGACTGGTGTGCGCAGTGGGGTAAAAATTGGAAACAACCGGGGCGCGATACTCGCTCAGTGCGATATCGGCCTGGGCTTGCTGAAACAGGATATAGGCCGGGCTGGGTGATGGAACGACCACATCATCCATTGCCATATGGCAGAATGGACAATGATTGAGGTGATGGCTAAGTGACACCGGCTTTTGAGACGGCTGGTAGTCGATCAGCGTGGCGCGTAACTTGCCTTGCGTAGTGAGCACCTGAATCACCAACTTGCCGCCCTGGGAAGAACACACTTCCTGTACAAAGGTTTTGCCACTCTGCATGGGAAAAGCCAAACTCAAACTGGGGACGAGCGCTGCCAGCATGATTGCCATCAAGGCCATGCGTGCCATCCACTGTTGAAATCTGCGCGTTACCATGCCGCTATTCTAACGGGAATCCTTTAGAATAAACAACTATTCCCATTGATACAGGACAAACCATGGCCGGATCCAGCCTGCTGGCATTACTCGATGACATCACCACTATGCTCGACGACGTGTCGGTGATGAGCCAGTTAGCGGCAAAAAAAACGGCCGGTGTGCTGGGCGATGACCTGGCCCTCAATGCACAGCAAGTCACCGGTATTGCGGCAAACCGTGAGTTACCTGTGGTATGGGCCGTGGCCCGCGGCTCATTTATTAACAAGCTGATCCTGGTGCCTGCGGCTTTACTGATCAGCGCCTTTTTACCCTGGCTGATTACGCCCTTACTCATGCTTGGCGGTGCTTTTTTGTGTTTTGAAGGCTTTGAAAAAGTCTGGCACAAACTGCATCACAACGCCAAAGAAGACGCACATGCACAAGCCTTACATGTGGCCATGCAGCAACCGCAGGCTGACCTGGTGGCGCTGGAGCAAGAAAAAATCAAAGGCGCAGTGCGCACTGACTTTATCCTGTCGGCCGAAATTATCGTCATTGCCTTAGGCGTGGTGGCCGATGCTGCGCTGACGCAACGCATCCTGGTGTTGTCTCTGATTGCGGTGGTCATGACCATCGGTGTGTATGGCCTGGTGGCCCTCATCGTCAAAATGGATGATATTGGTTTATGGCTGATGCAACGCCCAGGGACACACCTGCCGTCGCAAGCGACGCGTAAACTCGGCTGGGGCATGGTGCAAATCGTGCCGCATTTAATGCGCTTACTCAGCGTGCTGGGCACGGCGGCCATGTTCCTGGTGGGCGGCGGCATCATCGTGCATGGCATACACCCACTACACGCGCTGGTTGAGCAGTTTTCACAATGGTCATGGCTGATGAACGCCGCCGTTGGCGTACTTGCTGGCGCACTGTGTGTTGGATTAATGCATATCGTGAAACTAATTGTCGATAGGGACTAGTTTTTTTCTAACCCCTTGTTAGAATTGACAAAAAACAAGGGGGCTGCATGACACTTTCGCGTAAAGTTATTGTTGTTGCTGTATCTGTTTTATTGCTTTGCCTAGCGGCCTCCTTCAACGCGACGCCTAAAACAGCGCTATGGCTGGACAACGTCCACTGGATGTCGACCATCAGTGCCTGCCTCATGCTTGCCCTCCTGGGTTATTTCCGCGCCAACCCCGCACATCGCGCCTGTAAAGGCTGGTTTGTCATTGGTGCCATCGCCTACTTTACCGGCGGCGTATTATGGATATTTCAAGTCCTGACGCATCAAACCGCCTTCCCGGCACAATCAGATATTTTTTACCCATTATTGGGCCCCTGCCTCATCATTGGCTTTATCACTGCCCTGCGCAGCCAGCTCTCGCGCTCAAAAACCTGGGCATTTACCATCGACGCCGCTTCATTCAGCATTGCCATCCTCGGCTATGTGCTGATTTCTTATTTACCACAGTCGGCAGATGTCAGCCTGCTACAACTGGCAGTGCTCACCGCCTACCCGGCCAGCATGCTCAGCGCCGCTCTGGTTTCGCTGCTACTCATTCCTTATTTAAGACCGGCCTGGATGATGCCCTGGCTGCTACTCAGTGCCGGGCTCGCCCTGCTAGGCATCTGCTGGATGCAATGGAACCTGAATGCACTCAATCACAGCCCGCAAACCAGCCTCTGGATTAACTATGGCTTCTCCGTCGCCGACCTGCTGATCGGCAGCGGGCTTTACGGCTGGCAAGTGCGCATCGCCAAAAAAACCGCATTCCATCGCCAATGCCGCCGCTTGCGCAGCTGGATTCCGGTGATTGCCGTGGTATTCAGTATCAGCACCCTGCTGCTGATCTGGTGGCAAAGCGGCCCGCACCCGTATGCTTACCATATTGCGATCGGCTCGGTGACATCGATACTGATTTTCTCCGCCGTCAGGCAAAGCATTTTATTGCGCGAAAGTGAGAAACTGCTGCGCGCCGAAAAACGCCTGGCCGAAAAAGAGATGGAGTACCTGCAACTATCGCGCAGTGACCCGCTCACGCGCCTGCCCAACCGGCTGGCCATGCTCAACCTGCTCGAACATGCCATCATTAACGCCGCTAACGACAGCGGCATGGTGGCCCTGCTGATGGTTGATTTAAAGCACTTTCAAAGTATTAATGACAGCTTTGGCCATCGTACCGGCGACCTGTTTCTGCTCGAAGTTGCCCAGCGCCTGCAATACATCACCAATGACTGCGGTGAACTCGGCCGTGTGCATGGCGACAAATTTGCCCTGATTGTCACACGCCACAAAACCGATGCGGAGCTCGTGCACCTGGCACACAACTTATGCAAAATCGTGCACAAACCCGTCTTGGCAGAAGGCCATGAATTAATCCTAGATGCCTGCATCGGTATCAGCCTCTACCCGCGCGATGCCAGTAATGCAGACCAGCTTGCGCGTAATGCCAATACCGCCCTTGCCCACGCTAAACGCTCAACCCAGCACCTGTTTTTATTTTATTGCAAAGAACAAACCAAACTGGCGCAAAACCGTTTCCGGCTGGATGTGCAACTACGCAAAGCGATTAAAAAACAGGAGTTCTTTTTACAGTTTCAGCCTATCTTCAACCTGAACCAACAGGCGCAACCGCGCATCGCTAATATTGAAGCCCTGATCCGCTGGCGCAATAACAAAGGCGATATTATTTCCCCGGCCGAATTTATCCCTTATGCCGAGCAATCCGGGCTGATTTTGCATATTGGTGAATGGGTCATCAGCGAGGCTTTTCGTCATTTATCCGTATTGATGCAGCAAAGCGGTCAAACAGTAGGCTTATCCATCAATATTTCACCACGCCAATTCCGCGACCACAGCCTGCCTTTGCGTATTAGCCAACTGTTGCAACAATACGCAATCCCACCTGCGCTCATTACCCTTGAAATCACCGAGAGTGCCGTTTTTGAACACGAGGAACAGGCGCTGGAAATTCTCAAGCAACTTAAAGAGCTAGGCGTACGCGTATCACTGGATGATTTTGGCGTCGGCAACTCATCGCTGTTTAAACTCAAGCACTTGCCGATTGATGAACTGAAGATAGACCGTGCATTTATGGTTGATGTGCCAGACAGCACCGCTGACAGTGAGATTGTCAGCACCATTGTGAAAACAGCAGGTATTCTGGGGATTTCGGTGGTGGTTGAAGGCATAGAAACCCAGGCCCAACTCGACTTCTTACGTGACACCGGCTGCGACTGCATTCAGGGATTTTTGCTGGGCAGGCCGATGCCCATAGAGGACATACACAAACTATTGACCGCCAGCCAGCCAGGCGGCGGGTTGATGTCTAAAACAGAACTGTTAATGACACGCTAACTTCACTGCCCACCGTGACTGCCAGGCGCTTACGGACGTCTGCCTTTAAAAACAGCGCATAACGTTTACCCTCAAACGCCGGGAATATAGAGGTTTGCCACTGCTGGTCACCCATGCTTACCGCCACTTTCACCGCACCCCAGCCACGGCGCTTGGTCTGGTGATATTGACTCAGCGTGTGAATTTCATCTGACATGGCCGCCGGTAAGCTGACATAGTGCCAAGTGCTTTTACTGCCTAACCACTGTTTGATGATATCGCTAAAGGTATATTGCAGCCCATCCATCATGGCCTCGCTTCTAGCTACAACGATGTGTTCGGCTGTTTAAAACTATCCAGCATCAACAGGCCCACCCCGACGCAAATAGCGCTATCGGCGACATTAAATGCCGGCCAGGCCCATTGCTGATAATAGAACAACAAAAAATCCACCACATAGCCCAGCGTTAAACGGTCATACAAATTACCCAAGGCACCACCCAATACCAGCGCCAAGCCAAAGCAGAACAATTTTTTCTGCGGATGCTTGACCAACAAATACACCATCACTGCAGAGGCCAGCGTAGAAACCGCCGTAAAAAAACCATGCTGCCAGCCACCGGCATTGGCCAGAAAGCTGAAGGCCGCGCCAGTGTTGTGGTAACGCACCAGGTCAAAAAAGCCCGTGACCGGTAGGTGTTCGCCGTAGACAAAAGCCTGCTGCACCAAATGCTTGGTGTACAGGTCGAGAACGATCACAACCGCGCTCAATATCAACCAAGGCAAAGCCGAACGCAGTTTAAGCATATTTGCGTACTTCACCACTGCCAAACAGGTTGCTTACGCAACGGCCACAAATGGTCGGATGCGCCGCATCACTGCCGACATCGGCACGGTAATGCCAGCAGCGGTCACATTTCTGGTGTGTACTAGGTTTAACCACGATTTTCTGCGCAGTTGCATCGGCCACTTTATAAGTAATCGCGCTGGAGGTGATCATGACAAACCGCAAATCATCCTGCAGACTGCTCAATGCGTCGAATGCTTCAGTGGCGACATGAAACTCCAGCTCCGCTTGCAATGAAGAGCCAACTTTGCCCTCACCACGCAACACCTCAATTTCCTTAGCAGCTTGCGCGCGCAAGGCAATCACGGTTTGCCAGTGTTGCAGTTGGCTGTCGCTCAAACCACACTCCGGCAAGCCATACCAGTCTTCTTCAAACACTGTAGCAACGCTATCCAGGCCCAGTGTCTGCCAGATTTCATCGGCCGTGAAACTCAAAATCGGCGCCATCAGGCGCATCATGGCATGTGTGATGTGATGCAAGGCGCTTTGTGCCCCACGGCGTGCATGCGAAGTTTCACCGCTGGTATACAGGCGGTCCTTGAGGATATCGAGGTAAAAACCACCTAAATCTTCAGAGCAGAATCCAACGAATTTCTGCACTGCCAAGTGAAATTCGTACCTATCGTAATCTGCCAGAATGCCGTTTTGCAATTGCTGCGTCAGGTGCAGTGCATAGCGGTCAATCTCCAGCCATTGATCGACGGGCAGCAGGTCTTTGCTGGCATCAAAATCAGCCAGGTTTGAGAGTAAAAAGCGCAAGGTATTACGGATACGACGATAGCCATCGGCCACGCGCTTGAGGATCTCGTCGCTGATGGTCAGCTCGCCGGAATAATCGGTCGACGCTACCCACAGACGCAGAATATCGGCGCCATAGGTATCCATGACCTTTTGTGGCGCGACGACGTTACCTTTGGATTTACTCATTTTATGACCCGCGCCATCGACCACAAAACCATGCGTCAGCAAGGCTTTGTATGGCGCGTTGCCGTCAATCGCGCAACCGGTCAATAAACTGGACTGGAACCAGCCTCGGTGCTGGTCTGAGCCTTCGAGGTACAAGTCAGCCACTGGCTGGTGCTGAGCCTCACGCAGTTTGGCGGTAGCGGACAAAGTAGGATGCTGCTCCGAGCGCACCACAGCATAATGTGTCGCACCAGAGTCAAACCAGACGTCCAGCGTGTCAGTCACTTTTTTATACCGCTCGGCATTCGCCGGTGCGTGTTGTGCCAGGAAAGCAGCACCATCTAAGCTAAACCAGGCTTCGATGCCCTGTTGTTCCACTTGTTTGCACACGGTTTCCAGCAATTGCGCAGTGTCAGGGTGCGGCTCACCGGTTTCTTTATGCACAAAAAACGGCATAGGTACGCCCCAGTTACGCTGACGTGACACGCACCAGTCCGGACGATTCTTGATCATGGCTTCCAGGCGTGCACGGCCCCAGCTCGGGAAGAACTGGGTCGCATCCACGGCGGTATTCGCGTGCTCACGCAAGGCCTTGCCATCTGGGCCGACAGAGTTCATGCCGATAAACCACTGGTGCGTCGCCAATTGCATCAGTGGCGTTTTATGACGCCAGCAATGCGGGAAGCTGTGGTTCAAACGCGCAGAGGCCAACAACACGCCATTTTCCTGCAACTTGGCCAGGATGATCTTGTTAGCATCCTGGCGACTCAGGCCGCGGATTTCTACAAATTCAACCAACTCGCTGCTAAAGAATTTGCCATCACCACCAATGAGTACGCGCGGTTTTTCATTAGGGAAATTGGCGCGCATCACCAACCAGTCATCGTTACCATGGGCGGCAGCCGTATGCACCAGGCCGGTACCGGCATCGGTCGTCACGTGGTCACCCGTGATCACTGGCACCTGGCGGTTGTCGAACGGATGCTGTAACAGCAAACCACGCAAAGCTTCGCCCTTGCAACTGGCGATGACAGAAGTATTTTCTTCGGTATATCTGGCCAAGGTTTTTTCTGCCAGATCACGCACCAGGATCAGCAAGCCTTTGCTGGTTTGAATCAGGTCATAATCCAGCTCGGCATTCACGCTTACCGCCTGGTTAGCAGGTAGCGTCCATGGCGTGGTAGTCCAGATCACAGCATAGGCATCACCATTCACGGCAGTACCAAATGCTTTGCTCAAGGCAGCGTTATCGACGACCTTAAAGCCAACATCAATCGCAGGCGAATTGACGTCTTCGTATTCCACCTCGGCTTCAGCCAGGGCAGAGCCGCAGTCTACACACCAGTGCACCGGCTTGGAGCCTTGATACAGATATCCATTCTGGTAGATATCACCCAGGGCGCGCATGATATCGGCCTCGGTATTAAACGCCATGGTCAGGTAAGGATGATCCCAGTCACCCAATACGCCCAGGCGGATAAAGTCTTTTTTCTGCTTCTCGACCTGCTCGGCAGCGTAGGCACGGCACAGCTCGCGGAACTTGGCCGGATCAATATTCTTGCCGTGATTTTTCTCTACCACCAGCTCGATCGGCAGGCCGTGGCAATCCCAGCCCGGCACATAAGGCGCGTCAAAACCACCCATGGTTTTGGCCTTGATGATGATGTCCTTGAGGATTTTATTGACGGCATGACCAATGTGAATATCACCGTTGGCGTACGGCGGGCCATCATGCAGGATAAAGGCTGGCGCGCCTTTACGTTTGGCACGGATGCGCTCGTACACCTTGCGCTCTTGCCAGCTTTTTAACCAGGCGGGTTCGCGCTTGGACAAATCACCGCGCATGGGAAAACTGGTTTCAGGTAAATTCAGTTTATATTTTGAATCTTTGGTTTGGTCAGTCATTTAAATATCCAAAAAATCAGCCACAGATTGATGGCTGATTGATGTTCAGCGTTTATCCGTGGCTAAAATATTGTTTCGCCTGCAAGGCATCCAGCGCAATTTGCGCCTTCAATGCATCCAGCCCGGCAAACTTTTGTTCGTCACGCAGTTTATGAAAAAACTGCACATGCACATGCTGATCGTAAAGATCACCATTAAAATCAAACACATGCACTTCAAGCTTGAGTTTGGGGATGCCTTCCAGAGTCGGCCGGTTACCCAAATTGGCAACCGCCGGTAAATTGTTCAATTTTACCGCATAAACCCCGGTCAGTGCAGGCCGTTCGTGGCGCATATGTACATTGGCTGTCGGGTAACCTAACTGGCGTCCGAGCTTGGCGCCATGTACCACCTTGCCGCTAATGCTGTATGGGCGATCAAGCAAAGTATGCGCCTTGACCAGTTCGCCTGCCGACAGCGCATTACGTACCAGGGTGCTGGAAACGCGCTCGCCATGCAATTGCACTTCAGGCAGTGGGATCACGTTGAAGCCGTGTTCAATCAGCGTTTGCACCGTGCCTGCGCGCTTGGCACCAAAGCAGAAATCTTCGCCGACCATGACCACATTGGCATTCAGTTGCTGACGCAACACCTGCATGAACGTGGCCGGGCTTTGTGCTGCAAATGCCTGATTGAAGCGCTGCACATACACATGCTGCACGCCGCATTCGGCAAAATACTCCAGTTTTTCGCGCATCGACGCCAAACGGGCAGGCGCCTTTTGTGGCATGAAGAACTCACGCGGATGCGGTTCAAAAGTCATCACTGCGGGTGTGATTTTGTAGGTGTGTGCATAAGCGACCAGTTGGCGCAACAAAGCCTGGTGCCCCAAATGCATGCCATCAAAATTACCGATCGCAATCGCTTGCGGCGAGGACGCAGCTGGAATATGGCGAAATATCTGCATTACCTAGTCATCCGTTTCATTTAGCCACCCGTTTCATAAAGTCTCTTGGCCTGAAACCGAGCAAGCCGAGTGCGGCGAAGTACACACTCATGCCCAGCACCACGATACCCGCCAGATGCGACATACGCGTTAATGTCGCCATGGCCAGCCAATCGCTGGACCAGGTCGCCGCCGCATGTAACACCAGCGCCATCACCGTCACCGCAATCAGCAGTTTAAGCAAGAATAATAGCCAGCCAGGCTGCGGCTGATAAGCTCCCGTTTTCTGCAAAGTAACCCATAGCAAGGTCGCATTGAGGCAAGCACCAAGGCCAACAGACAGCGCCAATCCGGCATGCTGCAAAGGCGTCAACTGCAAGAAAGCCACGTTCATGATTTGCGTCACAACCAAGGTAAAGATGGCGATCTTAACCGGCGTTTTCACGTTTTGGCGCGCATAAAACCCCGGTGCAAGCACCTTGACCATAATCAGGCCCAACAGGCTGAGGCTATAAGCAATGAGTGCGCGCTCGGTTTGCAACACGTCCATAGCGGTGAATTTACCGTAATAAAACAGGCTAGCAACCAAAGGCTTGGAAAGCACAGCCATCGCCACCGCTGCCGGAATGGCCAGCATAAAGGTCAGGCGTAAGCCCCAGTCCAGCAACAATGAAAACTCGGCGCTGGATTTATCTACGTGCGCCTTGGATAAACTCGGCAGCAAGATCGTGCCTAATGCCACGCCGAGTACGCCGGTCGGAAATTCCATCAGGCGATCAGCGTAATATAACCAGGACACGCTACCGGTTGGCATAAATGAAGCAAAAATATTATTCAGCACGATGGAAATCTGCGCCACAGACACGCCAAAAATAGCGGGGCCCATCAACTTGAGAATGCGGCGCACGCCTTCGTCCTCAAAGTTAAGTGCATAGCGCGGCAACATGCCTATCTCTTGCAGGTAAGGTAACTGATACAGTAACTGGATAATACCGCCCACAAATACTGCCCAGGCCAATACATAGACGGAGTTGTGAAAATGCGGCGCAATAAAAATCGCCGCCGTGATAAAACTCAAATTGAGCCAGACCGGCGTAAAGGCAGGCACCTGGAACTTGCTAAAGGCATTGAGTACCCCGCCTGCCATCGATACCAGCGAAATAAACAGGATGTAAGGAAAGGTGATACGCAACAGCTCAGTGGTCAACGCAAACTTGGCCGGGTCATGCACAAAGCCCGGTGAGGTCAGGCGCACAATCAGCGGCGCAGCCAACATGCCGACAATAGTAATCGCCACCAGAAACAGGCCAAGCAAACTGGCCACATGGTTAATCAGCGCCTTGGTCGCCTCCGGCGTACGCTGCTTGCGATACTCGGAAAGGATAGGCACAAAGGCCTGGCTAAACGCGCCTTCGCCAGAAATACGGCGCAACAGGTTAGGGATTTTAAACGCCACAAAAAACGCATCGGTGGCCATGCCCGCGCCAAAAATACGGGCGATCAGCGTGTCACGTACAAAGCCGAGCAGGCGCGAAATAAACGTCATGCCACCCACAGTGGCCAGAGCTTTGAGCAAATTCATAAATGATGGAAAATACGCGCCTTAGTCTATTTTTGGCAGCTTATCGCTAGCAGCGGACTGTCAGCAGATTGAAAAGTTGGCCGATTTTACCATGCAGCAACAATCAATCGACTAAATGCGTTTTTAATCTTGCAAAAACAAAGCAAAAACAGTATGATGCACGGTTTCGTATCACACCCCTTTTGAAAGTTACAGGATAAAACGAATATGGCAAATACCGCACAAGCTCGCAAACGCGCGCGCCAATCCGTCAAAGTAAACGCGCACAATGCTGCGTTGCGTTCTACTTTGCGTACTGCGATCAAAAAAGTAATCAAAGCGATTCAAACTGGTGATAAAGCTGCTGCAGTAGCTTCTTACCAAGAAAACGTAAGCGTGATCGACCGCATCGCTGACAAAAAAATCATCCACAAAAACAAAGCTGCTCGTCATAAGAGCCGTTTGACTGCTGCGATCAAAGCATTGTCCGGTGACACACCTGCGACTTTGGCTTCTGTGAAAAAAGCAGCTGCACCTAAAGCCGAAGCGGCACCAGCTAAAAAAGCTGCTAAGCCTCGCGCGAAAAAAGCTGCTGAATAATTTCAGTAGGGGTGCATACTAAAAGAGCCGGACGGATGTCCGGCTTTTTTATTACCTAACATCCGCCACGCAGCAAAAACCAGACACAAAAAAGCCCGGACATACCGGGCTTTTTTAACAGTGTTAGTTACTCACCAATATGCAATTCACTGCGCGCCACTTTAGCGGCATTAAGCACAGCTTGCGCGTCCTCACCAATCACCGTGAAATGCCCCATTTTGCGCGCTTTGCGCGGCTCATGCTTGCCGTACAAGTGCATTTTGAGGTTACCATGCGCAAAGGCTTTATCCCACGCAGGCTCAACCTGTTTGCCGCTATACAGCCAGCTATCACCCAGAATATTCACCATGACTGCATTGCTGTGCAAATGCGGACTGCCCAATGCCTGACCGGTAATCACACGCACCTGCTGTTCAAACTGGTTGGTCACACAAGCATCCAGCGTGTAATGACCGGAATTATGCGGACGCGGCGCAATTTCATTAACCAGCAACTGGTTGCCGACCACAAAAAACTCCACGCCCAATACACCGACATAATTCAGGCTATTGGCCAGTTTTTTCGCCAATTCTTGCGCATTGGCTTTAATCACTTCGGAGCAGCGCGCCGGAGCAATGCTGATATCAAGAATACCGTTCAAATGGCTATTTTCAGCAGTGGGGAATGCAGCAATATTGCCATGCACATCGCGCGCCAGCACCACGGACACTTCCAGGTCCAGCGGTAACATTTTTTCCAGCACGCAGGTTTCCTGCTTAAAGCCCTGGAAAGCGGCCACAGCTTGTTCGCGGTTGGCGACACGTGCCTGACCTTTACCATCGTAACCAAAGCGCGCTACCTTGAGCACCGCCGGATACATAT
The DNA here is from genome assembly GCF_002454655.1 of Methylophilus sp. UBA6697. Taxonomy (NCBI): domain Bacteria; kingdom Pseudomonadati; phylum Pseudomonadota; class Betaproteobacteria; order Nitrosomonadales; family Methylophilaceae; genus Methylophilus; species Methylophilus sp. UBA6697. Next base: position 51,715 of record NZ_DKJH01000019.1, on the reverse strand, counting down.
CACCATCTTGCGGCAAATCGCTTTCAGCCGTCACCGGCACAAACGGACCTATCGGCAAGCCAGAATCTTTAAAGAAGGTTTTCTCTTTGATACGGTGCTGCGCAATCGCTACGGCATCTGCGCTTGGATGAACGATGGTTGATTTTGCCAAGGTCGCCAGCGTTTCAGCGGGCACATTTTCAAATTCAGTCGAAATTGCCTGGCAGGTGTCAGCCATGGTTTTCAAAGCGGCTGCATCGTCGTATGCCGCACACAAATGCACATCAGCAATCATGCCCGCCGGGCTATTTTTGTCCGGGTCCAGCACCGTGACTTTGTAGCCCATTTCATGCGCAGCAATGACAAAGAAACGACCTAGCTGGCCGCCGCCCAACATACCCAACATGGCAGAAGGTTGAATCACGGATGATGTCATGGTTGTTCGCTCAACACCATTGCATGGACTTTTTCGGCTTGTTTTTTGCGGAAAGTCGCTAATTTCTCAGCCAAGCCAGCATCCTGGTTCGCCAGCACGGCCACGGCAAACAACCCGGCATTGGCAGCCCCTGCGTCACCAATGGCAAACGTAGCCACCGGAATCCCTTTAGGCATTTGTACGATAGACAGCAATGAATCTTGCCCTTGCAGATGCTTGGAAGGCACAGGCACACCCAATACCGGCAAGGTGGTTTTCGCCGCCACCATGCCTGGCAGGTGCGCAGCACCACCAGCACCGGCGATAATCACCTGAAAACCATTGCTTGCAGCTGACTCGGCAAACTGGAACATCAGATCTGGTGTGCGATGCGCAGATACGACGCGCGCTTCATAAGCCACCCCAAAATCTGCCAGCATTTGTGCGGCATTTTTCATCACTGGCCAGTCACTGTCCGACCCCATAATAATGGCTACCAAAGGTTTACTCATCACGTTGCCTTGCACTCTCTTCGTCTTGTTGGCAATTAAACCAATACCAGATTATCTCTGTGTATCAACTCTTTTTCTTCCACATATCCCAGCACACTTTCAATCTCGTTACTGGGTTTACGCTTAATTCTGCGCACTTCATTGGCATTGTAATTGACAATGCCACGCGCCCACTCTTTTCCTTGTGCATCGACACAGGCGACCACATCGCCACGCTCAAATTGGCCCAGCACATCCACCACACCAATCGGCAGCAAACTCTTGCCATCTTTGCTCAGCACATTGACAGCACCATCATCCAGCACCAACTTTCCGCCCACGCGCAAATGATCGGCCAACCATTGTTTCTTGGCCAGCGTTTTCATTTTGCCCGCTTTTAAATGCGTACCGATAGCTTCACCCTGGCTTAAACGCATCAGCACCTGCGGCTCACGGCCAGACGCAATCACGGTGTGCGCACCACTACTGGCCGCGCGCTTGGCCGCCAGGATCTTGGTCAGCATGCCACCCGTGCCCACCGCACTACCAGCACCACCAGCCATGCTTTCCAGCGCGGGGTTACCAGCAGTTTCAAAATTGATAAATACCGCAGCAGGGTCTTTGCGCGGATCCGCCGAATACAGGCCTTGCTGGTCAGTGAGGATAATCAGCGCATCGGCTTCGATCAGGTTTGCTACCAGCGCACCCAAGGTATCGTTATCCCCAAAGCGGATCTCTTCGGTCACCACCGTGTCATTTTCGTTGATGATAGGAATCACGTTTAAATCGAGCAGCGTACGCAGTGTCGTCCGCGCATTCAAGTAGCGCTTACGGTCTGCCAGGTCTTCATGCGTCAGCAGCAATTGCGCAGTGTGCAAGCCGTGCTGCGAGAAACACTGCTCATACATCTGTACCAGGCCCATCTGGCCAACGGCGGCAGCGGCTTGCAATTCATTCACTTCTACCGGGCGCTTTTTCCAACCCAGGCGCTGCATGCCTTCGGCGACTGCACCACTGGAAACCAGCACCACTTGCTTGCCCTGCTTGACCAGCGCACTGATTTGCTCTGCCCAGGCGGCAATGGCAGTTTTATCCAAGCCCTGGCCATTATTGGTGACCAGGCTGGAACCCACCTTCACAATCAGGGTTTTACTGTCTTGTATGAGAGAGACACTCATAAAACTTATTCTGCCGCGGGCTGAGGTTGCGCTTCTTCTAATTCGCGTTGTGCACGCGCTTGTTCAATATGGTCCATGATAGCGTAAGTCAGCGTCTGGCAACCGATACCACTAATCGCAGAAATCGGGAATACCGGGCCCTTCCAGCCATAGGCTTTCACAAAATCAGCGACTTTTTGCGCACTGTCTTCCAACATATCAATTTTGTTCAATACCAGCCAGCGCGGTTTATCGAAAAGTTCCTGGTCGTATTTCTTCAGTTCATTCACGATGGCTTTGGCTTCCTGGACCGGGTCTACCGCATCATCAAATGGTGCCAAGTCGACCAAATGCAGCAGCAAAGAGGTACGCTGCAAATGGCGCAAGAACTGATGGCCCAGGCCGGCACCTTCAGCGGCGCCCTCGATCAAACCAGGCACATCGGCAATCACGAAGCTACGATTGCTGTCGACACGCACCACCCCCAGGTTGGGATGCAGCGTGGTAAACGGATAATCGGCCACCTTTGGTTTAGCCGCGGAGACTGAGCGGATAAAGGTAGATTTACCGGCGTTAGGCATGCCGAGCAAGCCGACGTCTGCCAAGACTTTCAACTCCAGATACAGCTCGAACGCCTCACCTGGATCACCCTTGGTACATTGACGCGGGGAACGGTTGGTACTGGTTTTAAAATGGATATTACCCAGGCCGCCATTGCCGCCTTTGGCCATCATCACTTTTTGGCCATCCACACTCAAGTCCACCATCATCTGCCCGGTGGCTTTGTCACTAATGGTAGTGCCGACGGGCACGCGCAGGATCATGTCATCGCCACCTTTACCGTAGCAATCGGAACCGCTGCCGTTCTCACCGCGCTCAGCTTTAAAGGTACGCGTATAGCGGTAATCCACCAGCGTATTGATATTACGATCGGCCACCACGAAAATAGAGCCGCCGCGACCACCATCACCACCGTTGGGGCCGCCCATAGGCTCATACTTTTCGCGGCGGAACGTGGCAACGCCGTTGCCACCGTCACCGGCGTAAACTTTGATAGTAGCTTCGTCAATAAACTTCATGATTCAATTTGCCTTTTAAGCGCATGGCTGCGTTATGGTGAACAAGGCTGCATGCAATCTGCGAACTATAAAGTAAAAAGCCCCGTCAAGCGACAGGGCTTTTTACATACAACTTTGATTAAACCGCTTCGATGCTCACGGTATGACGCTTCAACGCGCCTTTGATTGCAAATTTAACTTTGCCTTCTACCAATGCATACAGTGTGTGGTCTTTACCCATGCCGACGTTTTCGCCAGCGTGCATTCTAGTACCACGTTGGCGAACGATGATGCTGCCAGCGTTAACTACTGTTTCACCGAAAGCTTTAACGCCCAGGCGTTTTGCTTGTGAGTCGCGGCCGTTACGTGAACTACCGCCTGCTTTTTTGTGTGCCATGTTTGATTCCCTCTAGCAATCTGCTTAATTATTTAGCAGAAATAGTGTCGATTTGAATTTCGGTATAGCTCTGGCGATGACCTTGAGTCTTACGGTAGTGCTTACGACGACGCATTTTAAAAATCATCACTTTGTCGCCACGGCCATGTGATACCACAGTCGCACTCACTTTAGCACCGGCCACCAAAGGTGCACCAATCGTAGTTGACTCGCCGTTAGCAATCAACAACACTTTGTCGATCACAACAGTAGAACCAACGTCACCAACCAATTTTTCTACTTTTAATTTGTCACCAGCGGCTACTTTGTACTGTTTGCCACCTGTTTTAATCACTGCGTACATAATGATGCCTTAAACGTCGCCTTTTAAAGAACCCGCAATTATACGCAATTTATTGCAGAATGCAAATATATTTGCGCATGTTTTTCACGGCTGCCCAGCCCACTGGATTAACAGCCTGACTTGCCATCCAACACCTTATTTTACAGCGTTTCGCCAGGGCCGGATACTGCCATTGGTGTAATAACGATACACCGCAAACACGCATTCCAGCAATTCGGCAGAGAGCTGGGTATCCTCGCCCGTCGCCGTGCGTAGCGAAGCCACGCGATACATTGGCTGCATTTCAATATTATTCAATGAACTCAGCGGTTGAAAATGCACACAGGCAAGCGGATGATCCTGCTGCAACAAGTGCACGTTAAACATATCTGCGACCTTTAGCTGCAGCGCCTGCCCGTCGTGCATGGTTAATGCATAGTGTTTTTTATTCTGTTGCGCCACGCTTTTCACTGCCGACATCAGCAATTCAGAGATATGCATGCCTAGCCTTTTTCACAAAAGATAGCAGCTTATCGCGGCCAGGCATTGCCGAACAGCGGCAGTTTAGATTAAATTAACCATATCAGATTATGTGCTTAACGGCAGCAAGGCCCGTTGTGAAGAAATACGAAATCATCGCCGAAGAAATCGCCAGCGCGATTCAGCAAGGCCTGCTCAAGCGTGGTGACAAACTGCCCTCTATCCGCCAGATCCAAACCAGCAAGCAGGTCAATGCATCTACTGTATTCCAGGCTTACTATCTACTGGAAGCTCGCGGCCTGATTGTGACACGGCCGCGCTCTGGCTATTACGTCGCCGGACCACTGCGCAGTGAACGCCTGTTACCGCACACCGCCAGCGACGAAGGCACGCCCACCACATTGCAAGTCAGCGACCTGGTGTTCAACCTGCTGGAGCGCATTAAAGACCCGCAGCAGATTCCGTTTGGCTCAGCCTTTCCCAGCCCGTTGTTATTCCCGCTGTCAAAACTGGCCGATCATATGGCCAGCACCGTGCGCCGTATGCAGCCGCAAGATACGGTCAGTGACATTGGTCAGGGCGATATCGCCCTCCGGCGCCAGATTGCATTGCGCTACCAACTGGATGGCAAACCCACCGACCTCAGTGACATTGTGATTACCAATGGCGCACTGGAAGCACTCAACCTCTGCCTGGCCGCCGTGACCCAGCCTGGCGATAGCGTAATTATCGAGTCGCCCAGTTTTTATGCGGCTTTACAGGCAATTGAGCGCATGGGTTTGCGCGCGATTGAAGTGCCCAGCCACCCCGAGCAAGGCATAGACCTGGCGGCATTGGAACGCGCCATTATTCAGCACCAACCCAAAGCCTGCTGGTTGATGACCAACTTTCAGAACCCAACCGGCAGCCTGATGCCGGAGCAAAAAAAGCAGGCCTTGGTCGAGTTGATCACGCGCTATCAATTGCCCATGATAGAAGATGATGTGTACCGCGAATTATATTTTGGCAAACAGCGTCCGCTACCTGCCAACACCTGGGACAAAGAAGGCTGGGTGATGCATTGCAGCTCTTTTTCAAAAGCGCTGGCACCGGGCTACCGTGTCGGCTGGGTATCCGCCGGACGCTTTGCCGAAAAAATCACCCGCTTAAAAATATCCACGACCCTGGCCACCTCAATACCAGCACAACTGGCATTAGCGAGTTACCTGGCGAAAGGCGGCTATGACAAACACTTGCGCCAGTTGCGACACCAACTCATGTTGCAGCAATTACAATTCTCGCAAGCCATCCACCAGCACCTGCCACCACAAGTGCGCTTTACCTTGCCGCAAGGCGGCTATTTCTTATGGCTACAGCTACCCGATCAACGCGATAGTTTGCAGCTGTTTCAACAAGCGATTGCCGAGAACATCAGTCTCGCCCCCGGCCATATGTTTTCGTCACAACAGCAATACGCCAGCTATATCCGGCTCAATTACGGGCATACCGTTAATCACGTGCATTTGCAGGCCATTGAACGCCTGGGGCAACTGATCAAGCAGGCGTGAACATCGCGCATCTGATATGGTTTTTTAACAGAAAACTGAATCTGTTTTAAATTAACCTTCTCTTTTACACTGCACTCGTCTTATTGATACCGAGTGCTTGTATGACATCTTCACGCAGTAAACCTGTGATCCCGATTGTGGCAGCCCCTGTCGCCGGGCAGACTATTTCGCTTTATCAGAAAACACCCAAGGTCTATCCACGCTCAGTCAGCGGCTATTTTAAAAATTGGCGCTGGCTGATGATCTGGCTGACACAATTAGTGTTTTACGGCATGCCCTGGCTGCAATACGGCGGCCGTCAGGCACTGTTGCTGGATATCGATACCCATCGCTTCTACCTGTTTGGCCTGGTGATTTTTCCGCAGGATTTGTTTTACCTGGCACTGCTACTGATCATTAGCGCCCTGGGCCTGTTTTTATTTACTGCAGTGGCAGGCCGTCTCTGGTGCGGGTTCTCCTGTCCGCAATCGGTGTATACCGAGATCTTTTTGTGGATGGAGCGCACGATAGAAGGTGACCGCATGGCCAGGCAAAAACTGGATGGCCAGCCTTGGGGCGCACACAAAATCGGCATTAAAGTGAGCAAGCACTCCGCCTGGCTGGCTTTTTCATTGGTCACCGGCTTTACCTTTGTCGGTTACTTCACGCCGATACGCGAATTATTCAACGACATGGTGCAATGGCAAATGGGCGGTTGGTCCTGCTTCTGGCTAGGATTTTACGGACTAGCCACTTATGGCAACGCCGGTTTTCTGCGCGAACAAGTATGCAAACATATGTGCCCCTATGCGCGCTTTCAAAGTGCGATGTTTGATAATCACACCTTGATTGTGGCCTATGACAGTGCGCGTGGCGAACCGCGTGGTGGCCGCAGTAAAAACCAGGATTACCAGGCAGATGGCCTGGGCTCATGCATAGACTGCAATATCTGCGTGCAAGTGTGTCCGGTCGGTATCGATATCCGCAATGGTTTGCAATATGAGTGCATCAGCTGCGGCTTGTGTATTGATGCCTGCAATGACATCATGGACAAAATGCAGTACCCACGCGACTTAATCCGCTTTTCCGCGGCGGGCCTCAGCGGGCAACACAAACTACGGCAACATCTGCTGCGGCCACGCGTGCTGATCTATAGCGGATTATTTGTATTGATAACTGCCTGGTTGGGCTACGGGCTGCTGCATAAACCCGATTTCAAGGTCGACATCATGCGTGACCGCAATATCATGTACCGCGAAACCGGCCATGGCATTGAAAACCCTTACCAGTTGCACCTCACCAATGCCACCGAGCACAATCAGCGCTACCAGGTGCGCGCCCGCGGCATAGACGGCTTGCGTGTGGAAAGTGAGCAGATACTAATAGCCGCTTCTACTGAGGAAATATTAGTGCCTTTAAGTTTATCTGTGCCTGCGAGCGATCTGCAGGGCAGCCATCGCATCCAGATTGAGGTAACAGCGCTCTCGAATGATGGAAAACCGAATGGCGAGCAAGTATCCACCAATAGCACTTTTTACCTGCCCTGATACGTACCCTACCCCTTACCCGTGTACACGGTTGGTGAACGCTTTCCTAACCAGCCAGATCCAGTACACGGGTCTTTTTCTGTGACAGCATTTTCAACAGTAATTTGTAGCTATCGAGGTCAAACTTGAGCGCTGTTTTTTGCTCGCGTAAAGCCAGCAAACTCTCGTTATCCACCGCCACGCCTACATACACCCAGTGCTCAAACACGTGAATCTGACGTAAATCATTTTCGAGGTTGTATTCTTCTATGCCTATTTTGCCACGATACGGCCAGGCTTTGAGCTTATGTGCCATCAGTGCTTGCTGCACACGCAAGGCATGCATCTCGGCAGATTCCTGCCCGCAACAGACGCCTTTACAGCGTTTAAGTTGATAAACAAAACACGGCCCGTCACGCCCGGTTTCCAGCCCCAGTGTTTTGGCACACAAGTGACTCAGGTCAGCAATCTTGCGTAAGGTCTCAACAGCTTGCCGCTTGCTCCTAAACGTACCGAACAAATGTGCCATTTGGCTAGGGTCAATCTCATCCTCATTCACCAGCCTGACTATCGGTTGTGCACCAGCCACTAACTGCCAGCTGCACAACTGGCGCTCGCGCCGCAATTGCCGGTTATAAATCGGCATGCGTTCTTTCACCAGCCGTGACTCCAGCAACAAGGCACTAAATTCGCCTGCGGCGGGTATCCATTCAAAGCGTTTCATTTCCTGTGTCATGCGCATCTCTTTGCTAGAGGCATGATCACTACTGAAGTGCGACAGCACGCGTGCGCGCACATTGACACTTTTACCTATATATAAAGGCAAGTCGTTCTCGCCATAAAACAGGTAAACACCTGGCGCCTCAGGCAACTCGCCGACCAGACTGGCATCGATATGTGGCGGCAAGGTCGGTGCGGCCATTAACTTCAGCGCAGCGGCCTGCACCACCTCTGCGCCGAGGTCACGCCTGGCATCATTCAACATGATCAATATCGCCTCGACATCACCCATGGCGCGGTGACGTGCCAGGCCGGTGATCTGGTGACGGGCGACAATCGCATCTATACCGTGACTATAATGCTGCGGGTATAGCAGGCGCGAGAGTTTGACCGTACACAGCACTTGTTGCCGCAAAGTAATATTCAGGCGTTTGAATTCCGATTTTAAAAAGCCATGGTCAAAACGCACATTATGCGCAGCCAGCACGGAGCCTTCCAAAAACGCTAATAATTTATCCGCCACTTCGGCAAACAGTGGGGCATCGGCCACCATGGCGTCGTTAATACCAGTCAAGGATTGAATAAACGGCGGGATAGGCTGTTGCGGATTAACCAAGGTTTGCCAGCGCAAAGTTTCAACACCGTTGTCAAAGCGCACCAGCGCAATCTCGGTGATACGGTCACGTAAAGGGGTCGCCCCGGTGGTCTCGAGGTCAAGAAAAGTCACGGAAGGCAACATAACGCGGAAGGCTTTCTACTGCACATGAATTGGGCTGGAATATCCATCCATTTTAACGCACTTTAATCTATTCGCCGCCATCCTCAAACACAGCCATTCCCCGCTTCATCAGGGTCTTTCACCTCAAAATGGCTATGAATACCCAGATTTACGCTGTGAGGTCTCATATCTTATACAAAACCAGTGTTTCTCCTACAAAACAGCTATAGACACTCACCCCGATTGATGCTGTAATGATTAATGATTCCTATTAATGACAATATAATTTTTAAAGCTCATGCCTAACCTCTATTTGGAAAACCAATTGTGCTTTTCGCTCTACTCGGCAACCCATGCCTTGCTGCGCTCTTACAAGCCCGATCTGGACAAACTCAACCTGACTTATCCGCAATATCTGGTATTGGTCGCCCTCTGGCAATACAAACAATTGTCGATTAAACAAATCGCCGAAAAACTGATGCTGGAACCAGCCACTATCACGCCGGTGGTCAAACGCCTGGAAGTGAAAAAGCTGACCAAACGCACACGCCAGAAAGATGATGAGCGCGTGGTGATTGTCAGCCTGACCGAAGAAGGCCAGGCCTTGCGCAGCAAGCTGTCAGATGTACAAAAACGTGTGGCCTGTGATACCGGGCTTAACAACAGCGCGTTTGATACCCTGAATCAAACGTTGAATACCCTGACCAAGAATGTAACGGCTAAAATCCCTGACTAGCCGTTGGTCATTCCAAGCTACTCCCGCCGCAGTCACAAGCAGCCTCAGCCAGACAAAAGAAATGTAGCGTATTAGCGCTTGTACATTTCTTTTGTCGTTAGCATCCGCTTAAACACATTTAAAACAAATGTGTAAACAGCCAGTACAAACTGCCTGACAGCACCATCGCCATAGGCAAAGTCAGCACCCAGGCCATCAGCAGGTTGCGGATGGTAGACATTTGCAAGCCTGATTTGTTTGCGGCCATGGTCCCCGCCACGCCTGAGGACAATACATGGGTGGTCGATACCGGCAGGCCATACATATCCGCAGCGCCTATCATGGTCATGGCGACCAGCTCGGCCGATGCACCCTGGCCGTAAGTGAGGTGCGTTTTACCAATTTTCTCACCCACCGTGACCACAATGCGTTTCCAGCCCACCATGGTGCCCAGGCCCAGGGCAATCGCAACCGCCACTTTTACCCACAGCGGAATAAATTTGGTTGCGCCATCAATTTCCTTTTTGAACGCTGTCACATTGGCTTTGGTATCAGCGTCAAATTTAACGCTTTCATCTTTGTCCAGAAAACGAATGGCCTCAGAAACCAGGTACATATCGTTACGCACGTTACCTACCTGCTCGGCAGGCACTTCAGCAAAGGTACCATGCGATTTCACCTGCTCACCTATGCTGCCAGTCATGGCGGCCAAGGCAGGCACCACTTCAGAGGTAACGGCCTTTGTGCGCACATACTCAGTGAGCACATGGCGCGCAGCTTCGCTGCTGGCAGGCTCGGCTAAACTGGTGCTGTGCGCCAGTGATTGCTGAGTGACTTGTGCCACGGCAACAAACTGCGTCATTTGATCCACCGGCATGGCGCGGTTCAAAGCGTAGGCCATAGGCACTGTCCCCACCAGAATCAACATAATGAGGCCCATGCCTTTTTGGCCATCATTGGAGCCATGCGCAAACGATACGCCGGTACAGGTCAAAATCAACAAGCCGCGTATCCACAGTGGCGGTGGTTTATTGCCTTTAGGTTCTTGATACAGCTCTTTGCTTTTGACAAATGCTTTCAGGGCAAGTAACAATAAAGCCGCAAAAAAGAAGCCGATTAACGGTGAAAGCAATAAGGAATAACCGATTTTGGTCGCCTGCGCCCAATCGACACCACTGGTGCCATCACGACCATGCATCAAGGCGTTGGCAACCCCCACGCCGATAATAGAACCAATCAAGGTATGCGATGAGGAAGCCGGCAAACCCAGCAACCAGGTGCCTAAATTCCACATAATGGCAGCGATTAACAAGGCAAACACCATGGCAAACCCGGCGCCCGAGCCCACTTGTAAAATCAGCTCGACGGGCAACAGGGAAATAATGCCGAAAGCCACGGCACCACTAGACACCAACACGCCCAGAAAGTTAAAGGTGCCCGACCAGATCACCGCAAAGTTAGCAGGCAATGAATGGGTATAAATGACAGTGGCCACCGCATTCGCCGTATCGTGAAAGCCATTCACAAACTCAAAGCCGAGCGCAATTACCAACGCCACACCGAGCAAAATAAATGGCACCCAGGTAGTTGTCTGCGCACCGGTATCCGTCACATCATGCATCAGACTAAAGCCGGTATACACCAGGCCAATCAGCAATAAGCCAACAAATACCGCCATGGTCAGCGCACCAGATTTCTTATCGAGATTAGGTTTAGAGGAAGACGCACTATGTAACAGCGTCGAATGACTAGCCGCTGAAGTATCCATCAATATTCTCCGGATGTTCTATTAAGAATTCAGAGTATTGTTTTGAAATATGTCACATTGATGACAAAAAGACGCGGCAAGCACGCAATAGTCATCAAACTGTCATGCTGCAACTCTAAATTAGAACTCTGCATATCCATACTGGAACCCTCCATGACCACAGAAAAATCTGCTGAAATTGAATCTGTTGATGAACGCTTGTCTATGGACGAACGCTTCAACAATGAAATGCTGGATAGTTTTGATGAAGAGCTGGAAATGGAGCTGGACGACGAACGTATGGAGCAGATTCTGGCCGAATTTGCGGGGGCGACTCATATCGATGGCCTGCAATCAGCGCGCAGTCAATCTACCCTGTCGGATCGACAAACCTACTTTAAAGAGCTGTTTCGGCTACAAGGTGAGCTGGTCAAATTGCAAGACTGGGTCGTGCGCAACAAACTGAAAGTGGTGGTGCTGTTTGAGGGACGCGATGCTGCCGGTAAAGGCGGCGTCATTAAACGTGTCACGCAGCGCCTGAACCCGCGCGTTTGCCGTGTGGCTGCACTGCCTGCCCCCAGTGAACGTGAGCGCTCACAGTGGTATTTTCAGCGCTATATTTCGCACCTGCCGGCAGGCGGCGAAATTGTGTTGTTTGACCGTAGCTGGTATAACCGTGCCGGGGTCGAAAAAGTCATGGGCTTTTGTAACGACGACGAATATGAAGAGTTTTTCCGCTCGGTGCCAGAGTTTGAAAAGATGCTGGTACGTTCCGGCATTATTTTAATTAAGTACTGGTTTTCGATCACCGACGACGAACAGCATTTGCGCTTTATGACCCGTATTCACGATCCGCTCAAACAATGGAAACTAAGCCCGATGGATCTGGAATCCCGCCGCCTGTGGGAGCAATACACCAAAGCCAAGGAAGTCATGCTGGAACGTACGCATATCCCCGAAGCACCGTGGTGGGTCATAGAGGCCGTCGATAAAAAGAAGGCGCGCCTTAACTGCATCAGCCACCTGTTGAGCCAGATTAACTACGGAGAAGTGGCCCACGCACCTGTCGTACTGCCCAAGCGCGTCTATAACGCCGACTACATCCGCGAACCTGTCCCCAAAGAAATGTTCGTACCCGCCAAATATTGAAACTGAAAACAGGCTGTGATGCGAGCATCACAGCCTGTGTAGTTTACGCTTTAGACCAGCGCCTTAATCCGGCATATTCAATTGCCGCATAAATGCCTGAAAAGAGCCTTTGGTCGCATGCAAGGCCTGCAACTTGCTCACAGACTCATCCAAAGCATCACTCATCACTTCCAGCGCGTCTTCATCCAGCCGCAAGCTCATGGCGCCGATCTCAAGCTCTATCGTGCGGTGTGTTTCACAATAATGTACACGGAAACCAGCCTGACCGGACAACAGAATTTTCTTACACATACTTTCCTCACTCATACTCAAGCCCTAAACACGGTTGTTTTTATATTGCCAGTGGCGTTTCAGCCTGCTCATGCTCATTGACCAGCAGGGTCCACTGCACACACATGCGGCGCGACACACTGCAAATCAGGTCTGAATCCGCATACTCGGGCGCAGTCAGTGTTTCGGCCAGGCGCAAGGCCTGCTTGGCCAAATCATAGGTTGGTTTCTTGATATACAAGGTGGCAATATAGAGCAATGACGCCATCACCGATTCAGCATCGGGCAAGCTGGGGTCATAACGCATCGCGTGGATATTCATTGTATTCATGGCAATCTCTCTTTCAAACACTCATCTCTATTTCAGTTTGCATCACAATACGGGCCGCCGCCTTGCGTAGCATTTCGTTAATCACGATAAAGCTGTCGGCCTCAAATTTGAGTGTGGTCCCGCCGACTTCCAGCTCCACCGTGTCTGAAGACTGGTGATAAAGCACTTTGCAGGCGGTTTTTCCAGCCAGCATGGTTTTTCCAACCACCGTATGACGTTTCATCATGACTCTCCTTGGCTAAACTGTTTTCAAATGATAATAATTATCATTTACAGTGTCAAGAAAAATAATGCATCAATGAAAAGACTTTAAAGAAATATGTGTGCCCACAACGATTGTGAGGCACCACACTGTTGCCTGTGTCATGAATGCAAAAACCCTGCAAAAGCAGGGTTTTTGAGATCAGCCTAATAAAGACTTAGGCGCGCGTTTTTCTGCGCACAACAATCAATCCCGCCAGACCACATAACAGCATGGCATAGGAGGATGGCTCAGGCACTTGTGCCACCAATGTGGTAATTGGTGTTTGCGACATCTGCACCACACCTGCATTCAAAAAAGTCAGCCCGGTAACAAATGCGGTCGTATTCGCCGGATCCAGCATGGCCGCAGCATCAACACCAGCCACCGTGAAACCTGTCAGTGGCGTCGCAAAATTAAACACGGTGCCACCAGTTACGGTGCCTAACAGGCCACCTGGTGTCAGGTTACCTAAAGCATAAATTGCGTAACCATCTGTGTCAGCTGCCAGAAGCGGTAACAATACAGAGGTAAACTGATTACCGCCTGTGACTTCGTAGTCATAGCCAACAGCCACCAGCGGGTCAATAAACACACGTTGATTCAATTGCACATTAAACTCGAATTGATACGCGCCATCGACCACCACCGGTAAAAAAGCATTTTCGGCCGTTTGTCCTGGCAAGGCGCCGTTATTAAACGAGAATCTCCATAAACCAGGCGTCGCCGTAGAAACATTACTCAAATTGACCAGGTTCAGCACCTCGTTAGAACGAGAGCCAGGCAGGGTTTCGTAATTGATATTATCACCGGCATCATAGCCAGCTTGCGCAGGTGTGCCGCCCAAACCATTGACGCCGCCACTGGCATCGCCTGTCGTCCACTCCAGTCGGTCATAGCGAAACTCGGCACTGAAACTACCATTAGAAGTGCCTGGTGTTTTTTGCAGCACTAATTGAAAGTTATTCTGTTTATCGTTTTGCGCTGGATAGTAACCGACGTTATGCCAAGTCACCACGACGGTCTCTGCGCTGGGCGAGGCCACATACACACTATTACTGCCGAAAGCAGTCGGTGTTTGCCCAACACGCGTATCTACATCTGCCCAGTAAGGGGCGATCATGGGCTGCGTCGCCACCGGGAAAGCTTCTGGTGTAAATGTAGACAAATCGCTCAAAAAGCTGATATTGCCGTTATTGTTAATAAAAAAACGATTGAATTCCTGGCCAAAGAAATTAATACCAAACGGCAAATTTAACGCGTTGCTTGAATCATCATCATTGGCTAACATGGCCAGCTCACCAAAACCGGCATCGCCGCCAAACCCGCTCAACAACTCAATCGCGTGCAGATTCGCGGACAAACCAGCCAGCATCACGGCCAGGCTGATTTTCTTCATTCTGGATAAAACGACTCCCTTGCTATACATTGTGTAACTCCTCACTTTGATTTATTAAGATGTATTCGTGAGTTATTTTAACAATGTTTATATTTTATTAACATAAAAATATTGTGATGCGTATGCGAAAAAACACCATCGTCAGCAATGCAGCGGCTCACCGTGTGCGGTCAGAGATTGGGAAATAAACAACCGAAGTGAATTAATAAGACAGCAGGAAAGTCGTGGCGTCTTCACTGCTCATGGGTTTACTCAGCAGATAGCCTTGCATCTCGTCACAGCCTTGCGCTTGCAAGAAAGCTTTCTGCTCCGGGGTTTCCACCCCTTCGGCAATGGTTTTCATGCCCAGGCTGCGCGCCAGTTGAATAATCGCGATGACAATGGCCTTGTCTTCATCATCAGTGGTGATGTCACGGACAAACGTCTGGTCTACCTTGAGTTTGTAGACTTTAAACTTTTTCAGGTAGCTGAGTGAGGAATACCCCGTGCCAAAATCGTCAATCGACAAACGCACGCCCAAGCCACTGAGCGCATCCATCATGGCCACCGCCCCTTCCGGGTTTTCCAGTGCCACGCCTTCGGTCAGCTCCAGTTCAAGGCAGTGCGGTGACACCTGATAACGCTCGAGAATACTCTTCACCAGCGCAGGCAGTTTCGGATCCCTGAACTGGATACTGGACAAGTTAACCGATACCGAAATATCTTGGATGCCCGCCAGTTGCCAGGTGTGAATTTGCTGCGTGGCCTGCTCCAGCACCCAGCTGCCGATGGAAATAATCAGGCCGCTGGATTCCGCCAGCGGAATAAATTCGGCGGGTGAAATAAAACCTAATTGCGGATGCTTCCAGCGCAGCAAGGCCTCTACGCCGACCAGGCGACCAGAGTCGAGTGCGACCTGCGGCTGGTAATACACCGCCAGCTGTCCCAGCGCAATGGCCTGGCGCAAGGCATTCACCAGTTGCAGGTTACGCGCCGTCTGCACTTGCATATGGTTACTAAAGAAGCGGTAACTATTACGGCTCTCTTTTTTGGTGCGGTACATGGCGACATCAGCATTGCGTTGCAGGCTTTCCATATCCAGGCCGTCATCCGGGTAGATAGCAATGCCGACCGACGCGGTAATGGTCAGCTCGTACTGGTCGATCAAAAACGGCTGCTCAACGGCTTTTAGCAGACGCTCTACCACCTCTTTGGCAATGGTGTGATCCGCCTCTGCCAGTAAAAACACAAACTCATCGCCACCCAGGCGGCAAATCGTATCCTGCGGTCGCACCAGGCTTTGAAAGCGATGCGTCAATGCAATCAGCAGATTATCGCCGTAGCGATGACCCAAACTATCATTCACATCTTTAAAGTGATCAAGATCGAGGAACATCAACGCAAATTGTCCATCCTGGTCCCAGGCTTTCTCAATTTCAACAATCACGCGTTCATTCAGCAGGTGACGGTTAGGCAAGCCAGTTAAAGAATCATAATTGGCCAGGAACCGTATGCGCTCTTCTGCCTCTTTACGGGTAGTGATATCGCGAATAAATGCGCTGTAATAATGCTCATGGTCGCGCTTGATTTCCACAATCGTCAGTTCAATGGGAAACTCGCTGCCATCCCGGCGCAAAGCAGTAATTTCAATCAGCTTACCTAACAATCGCGAGTGACCGGATTGCTGCAAACGTTGCATGCCTTGATGGTGCGCCTCACGATACGCAGGCGGCACAATCACATCCTCTAGCATACGCCCAAGCACCTCCGCTCGCGTATACCCAAACATATGCGCGGCAGCCCGGTTCCACTCCACAATTGAACCTTGCAGGTCGATATTCACAATGGCATCCAGCGCGTTTTCCAGCACCAGTTGTGCGCGCTGCTCGCTCATCAGCAAATTGGTTTGAAACAGGCTGTTCTGCGCTTGCACCTCAAAGCGACCAAGGGCGAAATCAATATTCGCGACCATATCCTGCAGTAAGCGCTGGATATCTGGTTCAAATGCATGCTCATGTTCTGCATACAATGACAAACAGCCGATAACTTTGCCTTCAGCATGCAGCGGCAAAAAGGCAGCGGCTTTCCAGGCGAACTCGGTGGCCTTGTCATGCCACACCGCGCTAATAGGATTGGTTTGGAAATCATGTACCCAGTACGGGTGATCGGACAGCATGCTTAAACCGCATGGCCCTCTGCCGCTTGCGGCGGCCGGGTCTGCTGAAATCAATACTTCGTCCAGATAGTTAATGCCAGAACCAAAGGCACTGGCGACCACAATCTGTTTACTGTCTCTATCCAGCTCACCAATCCAGGCCATATTGGCATGGCCCAGATTCACGATAATCCGGCAAATCTGTTCAAACAGGCTGTGCTTATCCTGGCTCTGCACAATGGCCTGGTTACATTGGCTCAAGGCGAGATAAAGCTGATTCAGTTGTTGATGATGTTGCTTGACTGAGGCGCCATCGCTGTCCAATTGCGCCAGTTGTGTACGCAGTTGTTGCCAGCCACTCTCGACGCTGGCAGATGCGCTCGGTGAAAACACCACCGGGGTAAACGTGTCACTGGCATAAACATCTGCCAGCACCCGGTTAAAGGTTTGCAGGTCTGCGGCTTGCGTGCCTAGTGCGGTGCGTTGTTGATGCCAGATGAGTACGGTTAACACCCCCCATAAGACGACCCCCAGGGCGAGTAACAAAACAATCAGGCGATGCGTGGTTACAGGCAAGCTGGCCTGCGTGAACGTGAGGCAAATTAATAGCGCAAACAAGACCATCAGCCACAAACGTCTGATTAGCTTGCCCCGCCCTGCAGATATGAATTGTTGTGCAGACATGGATGTTTAGCCTAAGCCCCCGTCCACTACTGTAAGGGATGCGATTAAAATCAAATCCCCAAATACCTGTATAAATGCCCGGCAAATTACCTGATACCGGCATCCAGCAGGTTACCTTCCCCTCACCCAAGCCATTGCACCCAAGCTATTTTTCACTATAAGACGCACTGGCGGCGTCCTTGATCACATCATAATGGGCAAAAAACGCATCCACGGCGGCCGGATCGAAGCGGATACTGGATTCACTGCGAATATAGTCCAACACCTTATCTTCCGGCCAGGCCGGCTTGTAGACCCTGGGGTGCATCAAGGCATCCCACACATCAACAATCGAAAAAATCCGCGCGGCAAATGGAATTTGCTCACCTTGTAAACCGAGCGGATATCCTTGGCCATCCCAGCGCTCATGATGACCATAGGGAATATCCATACAGTTACGTAGAAAATCAATATTTGCCAGCAAGTCGCGTGCAATCTGCGGATGCGTGCGCATCAGCTGCATTTCTTCCTCATCCAACTGGCCGGGCTTGATTAACACCGCATCGGGAATGCCGATTTTACCTATATCGTGCAAAATGGCGCTGCGCTCAATCAGCTTCAGGGAGGCTTCGTCAGTCACGCCCATTTTACTGGCCAGCGCCACCGTCATGGCCGCGACGCGATAAGTGTGGTCTTTGGTTTCCTTGTGTCGCAAATCGAGCACTTGCACCCAGCCACGAATGGTCTGGTCATAACTGTGAATCAGTTTTTGCTGGTCTTGTGCAGCATCTGCGAGCGCACGCTTCACCAGAAAAAACAACAACACGGCCGTGACCAGAATAAACAGCCAGCCTTTGATATCCTGTACCGTGGTCAGGTCACGCGGGTCCGTAAACAGCTGCGCAACGACCTTGTCGGAAAAGAATATCCAGGCGGCGCCCACCAATACATACACCATCACAATCTTATACTGCGGCCGCATGATTACTCTCGCATGACAATCATCAAAGTATGAATTCTTATCGCAAAAGCTAATTTATGCAATTGAAAATCAGCACAGATTTTCAATCCTGGCAGAGTTGGGCACCACTGTGCCTCACCCCGCATTTAACCCGCGGCAGCTTAAACTGCCCAGGATATTTGCCCGCAACCCAGTAACTTTGCCTGATACATGGCCTTATCGGCTGCAGACAGCAGTTGATCTATGGTCTGACCGTCTTTGCACACGGTTAAGCCTATCGACGTTCCCAGACGGCAAACAACGCCCTGAATCTGGAAATCCCGTTCAAACACCATCAGGCATTTTTGACCGACCATTTCCACCGAGGACCTTCCCTGTTCAGGCAAATCAGACAGCACGATCACAAACTCATCGCCCCCCACGCGCGCCAGCGTATCGCTACCGCGGATCACCTTGCTCAAGCGCTGCGACACTTCGATCAAGGCCAGATCGCCCGCCTCGTGCCCCCACTGGTCATTCACGGCTTTAAAACCATCCAGGTCCAGGTACAAGATCGCCGTACCGGTTTTCTTCACCCGCCCCAGTTCTATCGCCTGCTGCAAGCGCAATGACAACAGCTTGCGGTTAGGCAAACCGGTGAGCGTATCATGGTGCGCCACATGATTAAGCTCCTGATTCTGCGCAGAAATCTTGTGATAAGCATCCTTTAAAGAACCGATTAAATCTTCGTTCTCAAAGCTGATGCGTGTGGCTTGCCGCAATGACTGGTTAAAACGGTAGGCGATGCCTATCATCAACAAGTAAAAAATCACGCTAAACACGGCCATGATAAAGCTCGACAAGTTTTCACTAAACGAGAACACCAGCACCGTCGGCAACATCGCCGGTAAACTAAAGGCAAAAAAAGCTGGGATACAGGACGCCATGGTGACCACGCCGCCCATCACCATCGCCTGAATGGCCGTGATGACGATAATCACCGTCATTGGCGGCGCGTCTTTCACCAGAAAGCCCAGCGCGCCCCACGCCAGGCCGGAGAGCGCCAGAGTCAGGCAATATCTATACGCCAAAGAATAATTAAAGCCATGCTTGGCCAGCATCTGGTGACAACGTTTCAGGCAAAATACGCGAAAAACAATCACCGCATAGACCACGCCGCACCAGAGCAGGAACAGATCACTTTTTTCGGAGCCGAGTTGCGAAAACGCAATCAACAGGCCACCGAACGCACTCCCGATTAAAGGAATGCGTGCTCCCGATAACAGCCTGTGAAATAACGCCTCGTCAATCCGAGTCTGCAAACTCATTAACTGATGACCTCTTCTTTTTATTCTTACAGACAGCTTTATATACGCTGTTTTAACTCATGCTAATGCAAGCCCTTAAAAATAACCAGTTAAATCAAAGGTGTTTTCAATTCATTACAATCAAAACGTAGCGCTTGATGCGCACAATAGTTGCTCTTAAAGCTGCCTTGACCAGCGCGCACAAACAAAAACGGCCTGCATCAATGCAAGCCGTTTGTTGATAACACTTAAGAGTTAAGCGTGATTACGCACGACGCTTACGCATGCTGCTGGCAACGCCCAACCCTACCAGCAAAAATGCCCATGAAGCAGGCTCAGGCACAGGCGTAGTGACGACTGAATTCAGATACCAGGCACTGTCACCTTGCGCCTTGGTCAATCCTTGCACGTGCAGTGCATAGTCATCAATGCTCACATTAGACGCAAATGTTGCCGTCCAGGTGACTGACTCGTTTGCCAACAGTCTGTCGTTAGCGCCTTGACCAAGCACAAACCTGAAATCCCAATCGCCACCAGGACCGCCGCCATTGCTGGCTGCCAGGTTGGTCACGCCGCCGGAAATACCACTCACAGCAATTGTGTTTGCCTTCACATCTGGCGATACCTTGACGGCAATTGAGCCAATAAAGGCTTTATTGGTAAACAAGGCATTCAGGTCGTAGGCGGTTAAGGTAAAAGTGTACACATTGCCTGTGCCGCTCACTGAAAGCGATGCAAAATCAGTCGCCGGCTGGTAACTGCCAGACAACAAGGTGCCATAACTTTCAACTGCCGCTTGTGAGGACACTGACACCAGCATGGTCATCGCAAGCACTAAGGTTTTAAAAAAGCGCATTTACATATCCTTTTAAATTAGATTATCGCAATAATATTTTTGCGAATTATCTATTATTACAGCGTTCATTCTAGCAAAAACAAAACAGCCGCCAATAGCCCACACCGACCATTTTCAAGGATTAACATGTGTGACAAAACAGTAACTTAGCATCACGCTGATGCCAATAAAAACGGCTGGCATCTCTGCCAGCCGTTTACACTTGCTGCAAGCCCTGCTGACTTACCTGCTATCGATTTAAGGCTGGCTCGAATCGATGTTTACGCTTGCACCCTTGCGCTTCTGGCGCACCAGAAACTGGTCAAGCTGTGATGCAAAGGTATGGCGATCAGAGGACTGCATTGCACTTGGGCCTTGCGTTTCTACGCCACTGGCGCGTAACGACTCCATAAAGTCGCGCATTGCCAGCCGCTCCTTGATATTTTCAGTCGAATAAAACTCACCGCGCGGATTCAGCGCATGGCCGCCTTTGTCTATGACTTGCGCGGCCAAGGGAATATCAGCAGTAATCACCAGATCCCCCGCCACCAGCGCAGCAACAATGGCATTATCTGCCACGTCAAAGCCTTTATCGACCTGCATCGCACGCAAATATGGTGATGGTGGCACCCGCAGCAATTTGTTGGCAACAAAGGTGGTGGTGATAAGAGAACGCGTTGCCGCCCGGAACAGGATTTCTTTAATCACGACCGGGCAAGCATCTGCATCCACCCAAATATGCATTAGCGCGCTTTCGGCGGTGTTTTACTAGCCGTATTCGCACCTGGTTTGGGCGTAAACAACGCGCCTTGAGGCTTGTTGCCGCCCTGGCGATGTTGCGTCTGATGACCGTTGCGTTGGCCAGGATTCGCATGCCCGGACTTGTGCGGATTCGGCTTGCCTTGACCTGGCTTATTGGCGCCGGCCTGCGCTTGCGGCTGGCTTTGTCCTTGGCGGGGTTGTGACGGCTTCTGAGCCTGACCCTGTTTCTGTGGCTGTCCTTGTTTCTGAGACTGCCCCTGGCGTTGACGGCCCTGGTTCTGCCCACGTGGTGGGCGGTCAGGCTCTTCGCTGTTTTTCTCAGGCGCGACAAAACCTTCTACCGGCACCCGCTGGATATCGCGCTTAATCAGCTTTTCAATATCCTTGAGCATGCCAAATTCTTCACGGTCTACCAGTGAAATAGCAGCGCCACTGGCACCGGCACGGCCAGTACGGCCAATGCGGTGCACATAGTCTTCAGGTACATTCGGCAATTCAAAATTCACCACTTGCGGCAACTGGTCAATATCCAGCCCACGTGCAGCAATATCCGTCGCCACCAGCGCCGTAATGGTGCCCGCTTTAAACTGTGCCAGCGCTGCTGTACGCGCATTCTGGCTCTTGTTACCATGAATCGCCATCGCCGGGATACCATCTTTCACCAGCTTTTCTGCCAGTCGGTTGGCGCCATGTTTGGTGCGCGTAAAAATCAGCACTTGTTGCCATTGATGATGCTTGATCAAATAGCTGACCATTTCGCGCTTGTGCGCCTGCGGCACCATGTGCACGCTCTGCTCAATCAGCGCATTGGATGCATTGCGGCGTGCCACTTCCACCAGGTCTGGCGTATTAAGCAAGCTATCCGCCAGGCGTTTGATGTCATCAGAAAAAGTGGCCGAGAACAGCAGGTTCTGGCGTTTTTTAGGCAGCATGGCCAATACTTTTTTAATGTCGTGGATAAAGCCCATGTCCAGCATACGGTCGGCTTCGTCCAGCACCAGGATTTCAATGGCAGATAAATCGAGCGCTTTTTGCTGCACCAGGTCGAGTAAACGGCCAGGCGTCGCCACCAGGATATCCAGTGGTTTGCTCAAACGGTTGATTTGCGGATTGATGCTGACGCCGCCAAACACCACCATGCTTTTAAGCGGCAAATATTTGCCATAAGTAGTAACAGACTCGCCGATCTGCGCCGCCAACTCACGCGTCGGTGACAAGATCAAACAACGCGGCTTGCCCTTTGCCGCCTGCACCAATGGTGCTTCAGACAAGCGGTGCAGAATCGGCAAGGTAAATCCGGCGGTTTTGCCGGTACCAGTTTGCGCACCAGCGAGCAAATCGCCACCACGCAGCACATAAGGAATCGCCTGTGCCTGAATCGGCGTTGGTGAGGTATAGCCGGCATCGGCAATCGCGCGCAACACAGGCGCGCATAAATTTAAATCAGCAAACGTGATGTTTGCGGGGGTATTTTCTTGTGACAAAGTAATTCAACTTATAGAAATTGCATGGCATCACCATGCAATAAATTAATTAGGCGCTGGTCTGTTGCCTGCGGCAACACCAATCTGGACTAACGAGGTAACAACTTGAGGTATTTCAGAACCGCTGCGTTGATTGGTAGTGCGCAGGGTATGGCTATTATACGCGTGATTCGACTATTTCTAATCTATTGAATATATTTGGATTTTCACGCCTATTTGCCACCACTCACCCGGCCGCCACTTTAGCCCGTGCCGCATGTATTTTTCTATAACTATCGATCAGGCGCTGGTGCCTGTCCAGACCTTCCAGTTGCATACTGGTTGGCGTCAGGCCATAAAAGCGCACGCTGCCATCGACTGAACCGATCACCGCATCCATGCGTGTATCACCAAACATGCGGCGGAAGTTGGTTTCGTAATCGGCAAGTGCTAGTTCGTCATCCAGCAATACTTCCAGTACCACATTCAAGGCCTGGTAAAACAATCCGCGCGCCAGTGAGTTGTCGTTATATTGCAAAAAGGCACCCACCAGGTCATGGGTTTCTTCAAACTGCTGCAAAGCGAGATGAATCAGCAACTTCAACTCCATTACTGTGAGCTGCCCCCAGTCAGTATTCTCGTCAAACTCAATGCCAATCAGAGTAGCAATGTCGCCATAATCATCCAGCTCATTATTTTCCAGGCGCTCCAGCAACGCTTCCAGGCGGTCATCATCCAGAGTATGCAGGTTAAGGATATCTTCGCGGAATAGCAACGCCTTGTTCGTGTTATCCCAGACCAGATCTTCTACCGGATACACTTCAGAATACCCCGGCACAAGGATGCGGCAAGCGGTCGCGCCTAATTGGTCATAGACGGCCACATAAGCCTCTTTGCCCATCTCGGCCAGCATGCCAAACATGGTCGCGGCTTCTTCGGTATTAGCGTTTTCGCCCTGGCCGGAAAAATCCCACTCCACAAACTCATAATCCGCTTTGGCACTGAAAAAGCGCCACGACACCACACCACTGGAGTCAATAAAGTGTTCAACAAAGTTATTCGGCTCAGTCACGGCTTCACTGGCAAAGGTCGGCTGCGGCAAATCATTCAGGCCTTCAAAGCTGCGGCCTTGCAGCAACTCAGTCAGGCTACGTTCGAGCGCCACTTCCAGCTTGGGATGCGCACCGAATGAAGCAAACACGCCGCCGGTGCGCGGATTCATCAAGGTAACGCACATCACAGGATATTCACCTCCCAGAGACGCATCTTTCACCAGCACCGGAAAGCCCTGCTCTTCCAGCCCTTGAATGCCAGCGACCACACCAGGGTATTTCGCCAGCACGTCCTGCGGCACATCTGGCAAGGCAATTTCACCCTCAATGATTTCGCGTTTGACTGCACGCTCAAAAATCTCGGATAAACATTGCACCTGCGCCTCCACCAGCGTATTGCCCGCGCTCATGCCGTTGCTGACAAACAGGTTTTCCACCAGGTTGGTTGGGAAATATACGGTTTCGCCATCCGACTGGCGTACAAAAGGCAATGAACAGATGCCGCGCTCAGCATTGCCGGAATTGGTATCTATCAGGTGCGAGCCGCGCAGCTCGCCATCCGGGTTGTAAATCTCCAGGCAGTAGTCATCAAGAATTTCCTTAGGCAACGCATCCTTGCGGCCAGGCTTAAACCAGCGTTCGTTCGGGTAATGCACAAATGGAGCATTGGCAATCTCTTCACCCCAGTACGAGCCAGCATAAAAATGGTTGTTACTCAGCCGTTCGATATACTCGCCCAAAGCCGATGCCAGCGCACTTTCCTTGGTGGCACCTTTGCCGTTAGTGAAACACATCGGCGAATGCGCATCGCGGATATGTAACGACCATACATTGGGAATAATATTGCGCCACGACGCAATCTCAATTTTGATGCCCAGGCTCGCCAGCAAACCAGACATATTGGCGATGGTTTGCTCCAACGGTAAATCTTTGCCAGTGATATAAGTCTGTGACTCTGTGCCCGGATTAACGGTGAGCAAGGCCTGCGCATCGGCATCCAGGTTCGCGACCTCTTCAATGATGAAATCGGGGCCAGCCTGCACCACTTTTTTCACCGTGCAGCGGTCTATCGAACGCAAAATACCGACACGGTCTTTTTCAGAAATATCGGTCGGCAACTCAATCTGGATTTTGAAAATCTGCTTGTAGCGGTCTTCGGGATCAACGATATTGTTGTGCGACAGGCGGATATTATCGGTAGGAATATTGCGTGTGCTGCAATACAGCTTCACAAAATAAGCTGCACACAGCGCTGAGGAAGCCAGAAAATAATCGAACGGGCCAGGTGCCGAGCCATCGCCTTTATAGCGGATAGGCTGGTCGGCAATCACCGTGAAGTCATCGAACTTGGCCTCAAGACGTAGCTTATCGAGAAAGTTGACTTTGACTTCCATGGCGAAACTCCAAATGCTGCAAAAAAGATAAGGGCGCTATTATCCCTCACAACGACTAAGCCGCCTAAGGATAAATGGCAAGCTGCTGATTAAATGCGCTTTTTAGCAGGTGCAGGCTGAAACGTCCACGCCACAAACCGGCTTTGCTTCTGGCCCTGCGCCATCTCCACCGTCTTCACCGTCACTGCCTGCACCTTCTTCAGTTCACGGTAGACCAACGGCAAATTGCTGGCTTTAGAAACCAGCGTGGTGAACCACACACACTGCTTGGAGAATTGTTTGCTCTCGCTAATCATGGTGCTTAAAAATGCCGCCTCACCACCCTCACACACCAGCTCATTCGATTGCCCGCCAAAATTCAGTGCCTGCGGAGGCCGCTTGCCCAACCCGCGCCATTTGCGCTGCGACCCCGCCTGTGCTTCTGCGGCTGAGGCATGAAAAGGTGGATTACATAACGTAACAGTAAATTGCTCGCCCGGCAAAATCACTCCCTTGAAGATTGATGCAGGGTTAGGCTGCTGACGCAAAGCGATCTGTTGCTGCAAGCCATTTTTCTCAACAATCTGCTGCGCATTACGCAAAGCCTTTGCATCAATATCCACGCCGAGACATTCCCAATGATAAGCATGCGCCGCAATCAGCGGATAAACCAGATTGGCACCTGTGCCGATATCCAACAGGCGGACTTGTTCGGGGTTTAAATCTGGATGGCTTTCTGCCAATAAATCCGCCAGATAATGCACATAATCCGCCCGCCCCGGGATAGGCGGACATAAGTAATTTTTTGGAATATCCCACACAGCGACGTCGTAATACTGTTTGAGCAAGGCCTGATTCAGCGCCTTCACCGCTTGCGGGTTGGCAAAATCGATCGACGCATCGCCGTAAGCATTTGGCCGCACAAAGCTGGCCAGAGGTGGATGCGCTTGCACCAGCACAGCAAAATCATAACCCGTGCGATGCAGGTTACGCGGGTGCAAGGTAGAGGCGGTGTGGTCAGGCTTCATGAAGTCAGAGCAGAAAGAATATGGGCTAGCGTAGCAGACCAGGCATTATTTCACACCAGGTTATAAAACGGATGCCTAGTTGTTATACTTGTTTGAACTGTTAGCCCAGAATATTCTGGACTCAATATCGATTGGGCAGCCAATGCCGAAAGCGACTAACCATGAAAACAACATCATCCTTAATGCTTATCCTGTTTATTGTTTTAAGCATCACTATGACTGCTTGCACCAATAAAGCCTGGTACGAAGGCGTGAAAGAAGGCGCAAAAAACAACTGCCGCAGCCAGCCTCCAGGCGAAGTTGAGCCATGCTTAGAGCGGCTGAATACCAAAACATATGAAGAATATGAAAAAGAGCGCTCTGGCCAGAAATAATCATGAATCGCTGTAGATTAGATACACAGCTACTTCAACAGACTATCAGCCAGGTACATATGAATTTATTAAAACACTTACTCATCGTATGGATTAGCATTTTTTCAGTCTCGGCCTTTGCAGACATGGCAATCGAACCAACGCAACATGCCATTGACGCATGGTATGAAGAGAAAATGGCCGAAGAGACCGTGAACTCTACTGCAGACATGCGCAATATTACCAATCAAGCGCGCATGAAGTGGGATGCAGAGATGAACATTGTGTATAAACGCTTGATGAAAAAGTTGAACCCCTCTCAACAAGCCACGCTGCGCAAAGCCCAACAACAATGGCTTAAATACAGAGATGCTGAAGGCAAAGTGATCGGTGAGATTGTTTCATCACAACAAGGCACGATTCATCAGCTGTCCGGCACCAACCTAGGCATGCAGTTAGTGCGGGCACGGGCCTTGAATTTAATCGCATATGAACAAGAGTTTGAAAAGTAACTCGGCGCATTTACTTTTTCTGCTACAGATCACACAACACTGAGCTTTAAACTTTAAATCGCCAGACACCGGAGATATGATGATGGAAGCATCAACAAAAAAGCCGACCATAAAGTCGGCTTCTTAACTGGGTGATTCAAATTACTGGCGATTACGGCGTACCGAAAGTCCTGCCAAGAATAAACCAGCCAACAACATACCGTAAGTTTCAGGCTCAGGGACAGGTGCAGCCACAGCAGGAGCTACAGATAAATTATCCAGCGTTGGATAAGGTAGCCCGGTAATAGAAACCGTGTTGAAAGCTGCAGTGGAGATTGCACCAAAAAACGAATAGGTCGTACTACCAAGCAGCGTGAAAGTGTCACCATTGCCCAGCTTTACCGTAAAGGTTTCCGCATCACCATAAAACTGCCCAAAATTAAACCCGACAGCATTAGTGTAGGAGGCCAAAGTAATGGTCAAAGTGTTGGTTGGGATGCCCGATTGCCACTCAAGGTAATTTGATTTGTGATAAGCCGCATCGTAATCTAAGTTTTTATTGACACCGTACAATTGACCATCATTATCAAGCTTGTAAGTGATCCCCCCTAGCGTCGTACCACTGCCATAAAAGACATTATTAGCACCACCGCCAGTAAAGTCATACTCGTTGTAAGTTTCTGTCGTAATAATCCCAGCAACATCATCAGACCAACTTGAGAAGTCTGCGTACTCAGTTGTGGCGGCAAAGGCAGAGTTTGCTGCAAAAGATAGCAAGCCCGCAATAAATACTGATTTCATGCTCATAGTAGCCTTGTAAACATTAAAGAATTTTTTTAGTTTTCGCAGATTATCACCACGACCTTATCTCATCAATAGTAATTATGGGCTATTTCCAGACATACATGACGACTCTTGCGACCGACTCCATGCTCGCTTTCACAACAAGCCAACATAGCAGCCAACGATCACAACCGGGATTCTCGACCTATTAACCAGCCCCAGATTCTGGCTGTCAAAAGGAATGGTGATTTTAGCAATTGGCTCAAAGCTCCGTTTGAACAAGCCCGGGGAGCATTTTCAGTTAGCAAGGAGTCTATAGTGTTGATTGACTGGCTATGAATGACCTCTCAACATATTCACATTCAGTGCTGCCAGCTTTTGTAAACAAACTCCAAGCTATAACCATCTAAGTCCCTCACCTGTGCTGCATAGTAGCGAGGATCGTAATGCAGTTGTGGGCCAGGCGGATGAATGTTGGTAGCACCGGCTTCAATTGCTTTGTTGTAAGCTATATCCACCATCGCTTCTGAATTTGCTACCAAACCTACATGCACAGCACCAGGATACGCTTGACCTTCTCTCAGCCAAAAGAACATGCGTCCCTTAGCACCAAAGCCTTTCAAATCTGGATGTCCAGCAGGACCGTCTTTACCATCGTAGTCGTGGCGCAGGCCAATGTCCAAGACTGGTAAAAGTTTTTCATAAAATGCGATTGATCTTGCAGTGTCGCTAACGGTCAAAAAAATATGATCAAGCATTGGATATCCTCATTAAGTTGGGGCTATTTTCAAATTACTTAAAGTTAACTGAATCTACTATCAAAACAAAAAAGGCCCAAGGCGCTAACCTTGAGTCTCTTTATCAATGGTGGCCTCTCTGTGAGTCGAACACAGCACCAGCGGATTATGAGTCCAGAGCTCTAATCAAACATTTCGACATTGAGAAAAGAAAGACGGCTCACACTTCTGCAAGCCGTCCTTTATATTTTGGTAGGGTGTGCAAGAGTCCACTTCTTGCAACCGATTTACAAAGCTTTCTTTTTCCTTTTTTGCGCAAATGCAATTAAACCGAACCCGGTTAACATCAAGGCAAAAGATTCAGGCTCAGGCACCGTTGTTAAAAAACTGCCTGAGAGTTTTACTGCCGTAGCGCCGAATGCATAGTAAGGATTGTCGAAAGTATAGCCCCCTTGCGAAGGTGAAACCACTACGACAGTATCTCCGTATCCACCATAGAGAGGCAGTCCCAAATGATCGCCAAAGTAGTACACAATATAATCACCTGCACCCAAGTCAAAAGGTGTGAAAGCTGCATGAATATTATAATTTTGACCTGTGCCTGGCCCCAAGAAACGCTCCGTCTGAGTGTACTCAGAGGTATTAAAGGTCTGTGAATAAACTAAGCTATAGGATGAAGCATCATAAAAAGCAACCGTAATATCAGATGGAATATCTACAGGCTCAGAGATAGGATCCGTAGAAAACAGCCCTTTGTAAAAATCAATTGTCTTTATAGTGGCGGCTGAAGTGAGTGAAAATGTTTCTCCAATATACTGTGAAGGATCATCCCATTGGGTTGGATCTAAACAACTAGCGCTAGAACACACTGCACCAAAAGCTTGAGTCGAACCATAAGGTGCCGATTGATAGACCACACTGTCAGCATGCCCTACTTGCGCTGACAACAACATGCCAAAAACCAATATCCACTTCATGACCTTCTCCTCAAATAATTATTTAAATAGACTAGCTGAGAACTATTAATGCAGTTTTAACAATATTACATTGATGATTGGGTGCAACTGATTCTCAATTGTATTCCACATCAATTAAATTTATGGAAATAATTTCATCAGCAGTGAAAACTTGAACGCGACCTAACTGAGAAACTAAAGAAGACCCGGAACTGATCGTTTGGCTATGGGGAAGAGATGTGTGACTATGTGCTGACTGTTGGGCTGTAGGCAGGGTGAGCTTCGGTGTATGCTTGAGCGGCAACTGGCTAGGAAGTCTGAAACTCAGCTGCCTTATGTTTGAAAAATGAAATTAGTCAGTCGGTTGATACTTGAGAATATCTTCAAGCGTTATCCAAGATGCAGGAGTACTATTTTGTGGACTTCCACCATCGAAGAACTTCCAATTTAAATTAGTGTTAAACCTATGAATATGACTGGTAATTTCTACGCCAGTAAACCAAAACCTCAAAAAATCCCCTACGGGTAGCATATGCGAAGCAAATATAGTGATGCTAACCAATCTTAAATGTTGCTTGAGAAACTCTCTACAAACATCTTGAGTTTCTGCCCAGATACTTGACGACGATTGCCATTCTTGAGGAATCTTAAGAAAAATAGTGCCCGGCCTATCCTTTGGAAGGTTTCGTTTTGTCGCTTGTTTTAAACTATGCAATATTCCTTTAGCGGAAAACTCCCCTGCCTCTAACTTGCATTTAGTATCTGCACATACTTGTGATGCGAATGGAGCATCAATTAACAAGTCAAAGCTTTCACCCTTAACGGTTGGAGTAACAAAATGGAAGCTTACATTTCTTGTCATTAAGAACTTTGCAACCTCTAACTCTGCATAATTAGACTCAATCTCACCCGAAGCAATCATATGAAGAATAGTATCAATATTCTTTTGGGGTGCTAAATTGATAAGGAACTCAGCTAAATTAATGACTTTACGCATAACAATGCCATCATTGATTTCATCCGCAACTCCTCTCCCAAAAAAACCATTTGGGGGCTCGTCTAATATATGTTTCTCAATCCATTTAAAACCAAAATATCTCTCTAGAAGGGTTACAGCAACTAAATATTGCTCACCACCCTCTAAGTCACCATCGAGATATTCGTCCGCAAACTTCTTTAAATCCTTATGCACCATCTCTTTTAATCGCTCAACGTTAACAATAGGCTTTTGATAGCCATGCTCTGTTTTATAAAAAAGTGGTTTTGTATCTCTAGTTTCAGCCATTAGGATCAAGAAATGTGGTTTTAATAACAAACATAACAGTAACACTAGCTTACTCGCACCAGCCTGATTAAAGCCATACTTTCACATCAAGTCACATAACAGCTAACGATCTAAATTTATATTATCGTCTTTCAGTCATAAGATTCACTTATAACTTAGAATCCGGTTTTTCTTAGGCAAAAGCATTTTATCGCTGATTATTTCGTTAGCTCTAAACATCTCATTTGGATTTCTAACATGAGTATTGTCATAATTAGTATTCAACTTGACTGCATTATCGACTAGTGCAATCCGATTTCCACTAAAGGCTGGCAATTTCATTTTTGAAGAGCCTGAGACTGAAATGGGGCCCTGATTACTCTTGCCTATAACAACCATATACGACTGTTTAGTATAAGCAGAGAATAGGTGGAGTTTAACTATGACTAAGCCTTTAAGAACAGAATGTGAAAGAGTGTGTAATTCACTTGTTTTGTCAGAGTCGCTCTCAAATGAACCAAAAAAGTTAAATACATCAGTTCTATTTCCGAAAATCAAATCTCTGATATCGTTAATATCAGTTTGTAAATGCAGATTATTTGCCAATGCATAACTGTATGCCATCTTGATAAGTGTCATCGCAAACTCAAAGAAATCTATTTTGATAGAAACAGTAACTCCTCCGGCAGGCAGTTTATTAGTTACCCCAAGATCAACTAAAACCACTCGAAATGAGGTACAAATATCGTCGTTAGGAATACCAGTATAAAAGCCCGCTCGATCAAATTTAGGTAAGTGAAATAACTGAGGAAAATCGCGACCGGTCACAGTTAAGTCTGGTTCAGCTATTGAAACAGTATTGTTACCTAATGCAACCATCGGCAAAGAAGGCGACCCTCTTTTTTTATTTCGCTGTCTTTGTTTTTTGCGGCGCACCCCCAGAATAATGCGAGGGATCTGGAATGTACTCCTTATTGTTCTAACCTCGTACGTATTACTGGTAAGTGTTCGACAACTGGGACATACAGCATTTGGAAGTACATGAGTACCTCCAATACCTTCTGGAACAATATGCTCATCACTGAAGGGTTGAGGGTGCTTTTTCTCATCAAATAGCTCACGGCAATAAAGACATAAAGTTTGTTGATCATAAACTTTAGGAGTCATTGAGCTTACTTGATTCACTTTAATTCCCTCATGTCGAGCCTGATATTAACACTAGTCATTCCCGCCAGTATAAATCTCAAGACACACGCCAAGCCAACATAACGGCCAACGAACGCCATCGAGATTAACGTCGTATCAACCAGCCTATTATGACTAGACTTGGGGCAACAGATGGTGTGCGTTTCGGAACCAGCTTGAAGATGGTCAACTTGAAAACTGCAGAAATAACGAAATGCTGAAGTCTAAAATGCTGTTCAGTATCGAGAAAAGAAAACGGCTCACATGTCTGCAATCCGTCTTTTATATTTTGGTAAGGTGTGCTGGGATCGAACCCACGCCAAACGGATTAAAAGTCCGCTAGTCTTGAATATTTTCAGCTGTTAAAAAAGCCAAGTTAGTAATCACTATCTTGGCTTTGCTTTTATTACTGGTGCGCCCGGCGGGAGTCGAACCCACGACCCTTGGCTTCGGAAACCAATACTCTATCCAGCTGAGCTACGGGCGCAATCCTGCCATTATAGCAAATAAGTCGCGCTGGCTTGGCGCGTGCCGTCTATTTTCTCTTCTTGCTTGCTGCGCACCGCTGCGCGGCTGAAATAATATTGTCATAGTGCGGGACTATGCTTGCCTTAGGAAATATTAAGATTGTTTAAGGGTATTGCACTATGAAAGCCATGATTTTGGCCGCGGGTAAGGGCACACGTGT
Source organism: Methylophilus sp. UBA6697 (assembly GCF_002454655.1). Classification (NCBI taxonomy): domain Bacteria; kingdom Pseudomonadati; phylum Pseudomonadota; class Betaproteobacteria; order Nitrosomonadales; family Methylophilaceae; genus Methylophilus; species Methylophilus sp. UBA6697. The sequence continues at coordinate 19,060 of NZ_DKJH01000019.1, read as the reverse complement.
CCGGCCGCTGACGTATGAATTGCCTAAGCCGATGATCCCGGTGTTGGGTAAGCCGGTGATGGCGTATTTGATTGAGCATCTGGCCATGCATGGCGTGGCCGATATCATGGTGAATGTGAGTTACCTGCACCAGAAAATTCAGGATTATTTTGAAGATGGTCATCGCTTTGGCGTGAATATTGGCTATTCGTTTGAGGGCGATATTGTCGACGGCAAGATCGTGCCACATGCGGTGGGCTCTGCCGGGGGCATGCGTAAGATCCAGGATTTTAGTGGTTTTTTTGACGATACGACGATTGTGTTGTGCGGTGATGCGATTATTGACCTGGACATTACGCGGGCGGTGAAAGAGCACAAGGAAAAAGGCGCGCTGGCGAGCCTGGTGACCATGCAGGTGCCTATGGATAAGGTGTCTGGCTATGGTGTGGTGGTGACTAATCATGAAGGCCGTATCATTTCTTTTCAGGAGAAGCCTAGCCAGTTAGAGGCGCGCTCCAACTGGGCGAGTACCGGGATTTACATTTTCGAACCTGAAGTATTAGACCTGATTCCTTCGGGCAGCGAATTTGATATTGGCTCGGATTTGTTTCCTTTGTTGGTGCAGCGCGGCCTGCCGTTTTACGCGATCCAGCATCCGTTTAACTGGATTGATATTGGCGTGGTGAGCGATTATTGGCTGGTGATGCAGCAAATGATGCAGGGTTTTTTCCCGTCGATGCCGATTCCGGGCAAGCAGGTCAAACCTGGTGTGTGGGTAGGGCTGAATGTGCATATTGATTGGGAACACACACAGATTGAGGGGCCGGTGTATATCGGCTCCGGTTCGCGCATTGATAAAAACACCCGGATTGTCGGCCCGACCTGGATTAACGCTGGTTGCCATATCCAGCGCGACAGCACGGTGATTCGCTCGATTTTGTTTGATTACACGCGTATTGCCCAGGGTTATGCGATTGAAGACCGCATTGTGTGCGGCGAGTATTGTGTCGACCGCAATGGCCGCATGGTGCATATGGATGACGATAATTGCGACATTATCTGGACTGATGCGCGCGAGAAAGTGGTTTATCCACAAAACTACGCGTATGCCAGACTGTAGCGTGTAGTCCGCTGCCATGTTTCTGACATGCCAGCGTCAAGGATTTGTCATGTTGGGTGACTATGCTCTCTGGAGTTTTGAGGAGAGGGTAAACACATGAAAAAAATGACTTTAATGATGGGCTTGCTGTTCGGTAGCATGAGCATGGCACAAGCGGCAACAACGTACCAAATTAGCAAAGAGTGGACATTTGCCCACAGTGGTGGTGGCTATTTGTCTGAAATCCCGGCCTTTGATGTGACCACCAACACTTTGTGGGTGGCTGGCGTAAAAGGGGTGGACGTATTGGATGCGAACACCGGTAGCTTGCTGCAACGCATTGATACCAGTGCTTATGGCAGCATCAACAGCGTGAGCATTAGCAATGGCATGGTTGCATTTGCCATTGAAAACAATACACGTACCAATGCTGGTATCGTGCAGTTGTATAACACTTCCAGCAGAAGCTTGGCCGCAGGCACCAACACATTCACCGTGGGTGCATTGCCAGACATGCTGACATTCACCCCAGATGGCAGCAAAATTCTGGTCGCCAACGAAGGCACGCCAAATGTCTATGGCTCACGTATCGGCAATAGCGTACCACGCGTCTATGGCGCATCTGCCAATGACCCGGTCGGTAGCGTCACGATTATTGATGTGACCAGCCGCACTGTGGCTGCGACGGCCACTTTGGCCGGTGTGCCAACTTCTGGCAGCCATATCCGCACTAATACCGGTATGGATTTCGAGCCGGAATATATTGCAGTCAGTGCCGACGGCAGCAAAGCCTATGTCACGCTGCAAGAAGCCAACGCGATTGGTATTCTGGATCTGAACACAAACTCTTTCACAAAAGTGGTGGGCCTGGGCGCGAAAGACTTCAGTCAGCCGGGTAACAGTATCGACCCGCTCAATAATGGCAGCGTTAATTTTATCAGCGCTAACGTAAAGGGCTTGTACATGCCTGATGGGATTGCGACCTACGACGTGGCTGGCAATACTTACCTGGTGACAGCTAACGAAGGTGATTTCCGTGAAGATGACGGTGACCGCTCTGCTGCCAGTTCACTGGGCGCGACTGGCGACTTGGCCAATATCCGCGTGTCGAATACTGATTCATCTCCAGGCGATCTGTACGCAGCAGGCGCGCGCTCTTTCAGCATCCGTGATGCCGATGGCAACCTGGTGTACGACAGTGGCGATATCCTCGATAAAGAAGCGTTTGCACGTGGTATTTATGATGATGGCCGTAGCCGTGACAAAGGTGTGGAGCCAGAAGGCGTAGATTTGTTCACGCTGGGTGGTCGTACCATTGCTGCGGTGGGTCTGGAAAGAACCCTGAAAGGCGCGATTGCGCTGTTTGATATTACTGACCCGACCAAGGTCAGCTTTATCGACATGATCGTGTCTGATGGCGATCTGGCGCCAGAAGGTCTGGTCGCCTTTGAAAAAGACGGCTCTATCTTCCTGGCGTTTGCCAACGAAGGTTCTAACACGACTTCCTTGTTCCGTATCAGTGCCGTGCCTGAGCCAGGTTCTGCAGCGATGCTGGGCCTGGGTTTGGTCGCGATGGCGGCCATGCGTCGCCGTCAGAAGTAATCGGTCATTGAGTATACATTCAGCCGGGCATGGCAACATGNNGTCGTTCTGCGTTATAATCGCGGGGATATTTTTTCTAACGCAACGGGATACGGATATGTCGGATTACAAACAAGGTTCAAGCATTAAAGAGTTAATTATTGCGATTCCAGGTGCCATTGTTGGTTTCACTTTGCTGGTCTCGCTACTGGCTTACCTGTTTGGCGTGTTTGGCAGTGAGAAAGCCGCACCTTCCAAAGAAGAAACTGACGCAGTCGAGCAAAAAGTGGTGGCCAATATCAAGCCGGTGGCGACCATTGAAGTGGCTGAAGCTGCTGGCGCTCACGTTGAAAAAAGTGGTGAAGAAATTGTGAAAGGCACTTGCGTGGCCTGTCATGGCGTAGGGGCATTGGGAGCGCCAAAAATCGGTAACGCCGGTGACTGGGGCCCACGTATTGCGCAAGGTTATGAAACCCTGGTAAAACATGCGACAGAAGGTATTCGTAGCATGCCACCACGCGGCGGCGCGGCTGACCTGAGTGATCATGAAGTGGCAGATGCCGTGGCTTATATGGCAAATCAGGCTGGTGCAAAGTTTGATCCTGCCAGCTTGAAGAAGTAATTGCTGTGAATGTGAGAAGCCGCTTGATTCAAGCGGCTTTTTTATTGGTAAATTCGTTTTTCTGGCAAAGTGGAATCCATGGCGAGATACGCAATTGGTGATATCCAGGGTTGTTACCACTCCCTGATGCATTTACTGGCGCAGGTAGACTTTCGGCCTGGCCGTGACAGCCTGTGGCTGGTAGGCGATTTGATTAATCGCGGTACCGGCTCTCTGGAGGTGTTGCGTTGGGTATACACGCACCGCGAGCATGTGCGGCTGGTGCTGGGTAACCATGACCTGCATGCTATTGCTGTGGCACATCATATCCGGCCACCGCATCGCTTTGATACGCTGACGGCATTATTTTCTGCCGACGATGGCACCGCCTTGCTCGGCTGGTTACGCCAGCAGCCGCTGATGGTGCTGGAAGATGATTTTGCCATGCTGCACGCCGGGCTCTATCCGCAATGGACTTTGCCAGAGGCCAGGGCGCTGGCTGCCGAAGTTGAAGCCGTGTTGCAGTCAACAGATTATTTAAGCTTTTTGCAGCAGATGTATGGCAACCATCCGGCCGCCTGGGATGATGGCTTAACCGGTATTGATCGCTTGCGCGCGATTACCAATGCCCTGACGCGCATGCGTTTGCTCGATGACACTGGGGTAATGGAGTTTGCCTTCAAAGGCGAGGTGCAGGATATTCCGGCTGGCTATCAGCCCTGGTTCAAAGTCGCTACGCGGCAATCGGCGCAAGCCAGTCAAACCATCCTGTTCGGGCATTGGTCAGCGCTTGGTTTGTATCAGGGCGAGGGCGTGATTGCGCTGGATACCGGTTGCTTGTGGGGACGACAGCTGACGGCTTATACGCTGGAAACAGGTGCGTTTACCCAAGTGCCCTTAGATTCGCGCGACCGGCCAGCAGGCACGGTTGGCGAGTAGTTGGCGCGCCTGTGATGGAGTTGTGGCTGGTCGTGGCGGCCGCCTTCCTGGCTGGAGTCATGGATGCGATGGTCGGTGGCGGCGGGTTGGTCACCGTGCCTGCGCTGCTCTCGACTTATACCTCACTGCCGCCTGCCTTATTGCTGGGCACCAATAAATGTTCCAGTGTTTTTGGCACCACCGTGGCCGCCTGGCGCTATAGCCATCGCGTGCGTCTGGATTGGGCCTGGCTGGCCCCCGCAGCTTTGGTAGCATTTGCCGGCGCTGGCCTGGGGGCGTGGACGCTGACCTGGATGGATCCGCAGTTCTTGCGCAAATTGCTGCCCTGGGTATTGTTATTGGTGCTGGTTTACACCTTAAAATCTCCGCAATTTGGCCTGAGTCATGCATCGATAGGCCAGAGTGCCCGCGCACGCTTGTGGCTGGCCCTGGCGATTGGGGCCGGGATTGGTTGGTATGACGGTTTTTTCGGGCCAGGCACCGGTAGTTTCTTTATTTTTTTGCTGGTGCGCTGGCTGGGACAAGATTTCCTGCATGCCTCCGCCTCGGCGAAAGTGCTGAATGCGACCACCAATCTTGCCGCACTGCTGATGCTGGCCGCAACTGGTCATGTGTGGTGGCAGGTCGGCCTGGTTATGGCAGCGGCCAATGTGGCGGGTAGCCTGGTGGGGACTGCACTGGCACTCAAGCATGGTGCCGGGCTGGTGCGCAGGGTATTTATGCTGGTGGTAGTGTTACTGATTTTAAAAACGGGCGTAGATGCCTATGTCGTTTAAAGGCATCATACTTGTCACAGCTGTCATGGCCAATCGTGCGCAGCATGTTATGATGCGCACTGGGGATTCAGCAGCCTCCCCGCTTCAAGACGCCCTGCGTCCAAGGACTGCTCAAATCTTGGGTCATGCTCAGCCATGAGCAATGCCCTATGAAATGAGGCCTTATGCACGCACATCATTCTTCTGATATGACTTCTTCCACTGATAAACACACATCACCTGCACCAGTGTCGCTCAGGCAGGCTTTCTGGTATTGGCTCAAACTCGGCCTGATCAGTTTTGGCGGTCCGGCCGGGCAGATTGCCATCATGCATCATGACCTGGTCGAGCAAAAACGCTGGATATCTGAAAAACGTTTTTTACATGCGCTCAATTATTGCATGGTCTTGCCTGGGCCAGAGGCACAGCAGCTGGCCACCTATATTGGCTGGCTCATGCATCGCACCTGGGGCGGCGTGATCGCCGGCGTGCTGTTTGTCTTGCCTTCGTTTTTTATGCTGGTGTTACTGGCCTGGGTCTATATGGCTTATGGTCACGTGCCGACGGTGGCGGGTGCTTTATACGGCATTAAACCGGCGGTGGTAGCGATTGTATTGTTTGCGGCTTATCGCATTGGCACGCGCGCGTTAAAAAATCGCGTCATGTGGGCGATTTCTGCCTTGGCATTCGTGGCGATTTTCCTGTTCAAATTGCCGTTTCCTTTGATCGTGCTGACCGCGGCAAGCCTGGGTTTTATCGGCGGGCATCTGGCTCCCAAACTCTTTACCGTGGGCGGCCATGGTGCAGCCACGCATCATTTTGGCCGTGCCCTGATTGATGATGACACGCCCACACCGGCACATGCACGTTTTAGCTGGCTGGGCATGGTGCGCATTGCAGTCACGGGGGCGGTACTCTGGCTGCTGGTGATGGCTGGCTTGTGGTGGCACTTCGGCTGGCAGGGGGCGTTGACGCAAATGGGCTGGTTTTTCAGCAAAGCGGCCTTGCTGACTTTTGGCGGTGCCTATGCCGTCTTACCTTACGTTTATCAGGGCGCCGTGGATCATTACCACTGGCTCAGCCCGGCGCAGATGATGGATGGCCTTGCCCTGGGCGAAACCACGCCTGGCCCATTGATCATGGTGGTGACCTTTGTCGGTTTTGTTGGTGGTTGGCTCAATCAGGCGCTGGCCGCAGATGGGCCATTGCTAGCAGGTTTTTTGGCGGCGACAGTGGTGACTTTTTTCACCTTTTTGCCCAGTTTTGTATTTATTTTTAGCGGTGCGCCGCTGATTGAAAATACACGTGACAATGTACGCTTCACGGCACCACTGAGTGCCATTACCGCTGCCGTGGTCGGCGTGATTTTAAATCTGGCCCTGTTTTTTGCTTACCATGTGTTTTTGCAGAGCACATGGTTCCCTGGCATAGACTGGCTAGCCATCGGCCTGGCCGTCGTGGCCTGGTTGGCGCTGGCGCGTTTTAAACTGAATGTGATTGCCGTGATTGCTGCGTCTGCAGTGGTGGGGATGCTGGTGCAATGGCTGCGCTAGGTCAGCCGGCCATTTAACCAAATAGTGTTGCGGTAATCTGCGCGTGTGCTTGCTGGGCCAGCTGTTGTCGTGATTGTCCGCTGGCTGCAATCGGCGTACCAAAATGCAAGTGCACCGTCGGTTGCTGCATTTTCAGGTAGGCGTTCATCGATTCGATGATCGAGGTGTCGCCAGCGTAAGCTACGTCCAGGTTCGGTTGGCCATCAGGCAATGGATAATGAATCGCTACCGGGATGATTTTGGTGTTGGCTTCAATAGCGGCCTGAATCAGGCTGCTTTTAAACGGCAGTACACTCAGGCCCTCGGTGGTAGTCCCTTCCGGAAACACGCATAGATTGTCATTCAATTTGAGCGCATGGCTGCAAATATTCACCACACGCGCCGCATCGCGGTTACGCGTACGGTTAATGAAAATGGTGCCGGACTTTCTGACCAGGTAACCAAATACCGGCCAGTCTCTGATCTCCAGCTTGGCGACAAAGCGCACCGGGATGATGCTGTTGATGGTATGGATATCTGACCAGGAAATATGGTTGGCTACAAACAACACGCCGTGGGTGCGGATATCGGGCAATTCGCCGCTGGTGGTCACACGCAGGTTAAAACAGTGCAGCAGGCGCTTGCACCACCATTGAATCAGGCCGAGCCGCATCCAGCGGTTGCACACTGGCAACACAATGGCGGCTAAGGTGACACCTGTCAGGACATGCAGTGTGATGCGGGTGATGCGCCACCCGCGAACGATCATTGAGGTTTGTGGCAAGTTATTTCAAGAAATGCGCAGCATATCTGGGATTCATTCGAGACAGGGGTAACAATACCAGCATATCTGCCGTATTAAAAGCAGGGTCCCAGGCTGGTTCGCCGCAAATATAGGCACCCAGTCGCAAATAGCCTTTGACCAGTGGCGGGCAAGCGACGGTCAGGGATTGATCCAGGGCATCAATCGGCAATGGATTGTGCGGGAACACGCGGTATTCTGCAGGCGACAAATAGTCGTCACGCAAGTTGTTAAACAGGGACGCAGCGGTATGGCCACCGTCGTGCATGGAGATGCTGGCGCAACCGATCATGTACTCATACTGGCGAGCCATCATGTATTTGGCCAAGCCTGCCCAGAGCATAGTGATGGTGCCGCCGCTACGGTAGTCAGCGTGTACGCAGGCGCGGCCGACTTCCACTGTACGATCGGCCAGCGGGGCCAAACGACTTAAATCAAACTCGCCAGCGGAGTAGTAACCACCTGCCAGCATGGCTTGCATCGGGTTCAATATACGGTAAGTGCCAACGACTTGCTGGGTCGCATCGTCGCGCACCAGTAAATGATCACAAAAGGCATCAAAGCCATCGACATCCAGCCCTTGCTGGCCTTTGATTTGTGCGCCCATTTCTTCAGCAAACACCTGGTAGCGCAGGCGTTGTGCTTCCATGATCTCTTCTGCGCTGGTGGCCAGTGCCACGCTCAGGGTTGAGGCTGGCTTACGGGTGGTGTCGGCTGGCGATTGAATTTCTGCCTGGTATGTGCCGTGTTCTTGCAGATGGCGTTCTAACATCACGCAACTCCTTGGTTGAGGTTTAGCGAGATATTAGGAGTGTCACATGAACGATTGGTGACGTTGGTGTGACAGTTGTGTGACGCCGCCAGTGACTAAACTGCGCGCGCTAAATAAAAAAGAGCGACCCATGGTCGCTCTTTTAAATGAAACTATTTCCGCGCTTAGTGAGAAACGCGGGAGGTGCCGCCACTTTCAACAATACGCACACGCTCACCCGCGTTAAATTGCTCGTCAGCCTCTTGCACAATGGCGACCAAACCGCCGCCATCCAGCTTGACTGTGATTTCGTAAGCATTTTTACGTGTTGCCACTTCTTCTGCGGCAGAGCCCGCCAGGCCACCGGCGACTGCACCAATCACGGCAGCAATCGCACTACCTTTGCCGCCACCGACCGAGCTACCCGCGATACCGCCAATGGCGCCACCGGCAATGGTACCGACAGGTGACTTGGTGCCTTCCAGTTTCACGGAGCGTACACTTTCCACCACGCCGGTTTTGACTGTTTGTGCTTTACGCGCTTCGTCTCGTGAATACACATTACCAGAGTTTGAACTGGCGCATGCCGCCAATACCCCTGCAATCACCGCGACAGCCATCCATTTTAATACGCGTGTTGTCATTTTTCTCTCCTAGTATTTACACACATCACTTCACTATTTAATGTAATCAATTATCTAATGCACATTGCTTAGCTGGCAGTCTGGCGCAGGGATGGGTCTTCTTTGAGCGCATCCTGCACCAGTGCATGGCTATAAATGTTTTCAATCTCTGTTCTGCTTGGCTGGTGGTTCTGGCCGCCGCGGCTGCCAATCTTGATGGCACCCATGGTGGATGCCAGGCGGCCACAAGCCTTCCAGTCCCAACCGCGCACAATGCCGTATAACAAGCCGGCACGGTAAGCATCGCCACAGCCAGTCGGGTCTACCAAAGACTCTGCTTTAACGCATGGAATATCATGGCGTTGACCATCGGCATAAATATGTGAGCCTTCACTACCCAAGGTCACAATCAGCGCTTTTACTTTAGCCGCCAGTTGTTCTAATGATAGCCCTGTTTTGTCTTGGATGACTTGTGACTCGTAATCGTTCACCGCCAGATAGTCGGCCATTTCAATAAAATGCAACAGTTCTTCGCCATTAAACATTGGCAAGCCCTGGCCAGGGTCAAACATAAATGGAATACCCGCATCGTGGCATTCTTTGGCATGCTGGAACATGGCATCGCGGCCATCTGGCGCAATGATTGCCAGCTTGATGTCCCGCGCATCATTCACGCTATTGGCGTGTGCATGCTGCATGGCGCCCGGGTGAAAAGCCGTGATCTGGTTGTCATCCATATCGGTGGTGATAAACGCCTGCGCGGTATAAGTGCCCGCCACTGTTGTGATATGCCGTGGATCAATATTGTTTTGTTCCAGCCAAACTTGGTAAGGCGCAAAGTCATCCCCCACGGTGGCCATGATGTGTGGCTGGCCTTCAAGCAATTGCAGGTTGTAGCCGATGTTGCCCGCGGTACCGCCAAATTCACGACGCATCTCCGGCACCAAGAAGGCAACGCTGAGTTTGTGGATTTTGTCCGCCAGAATATGGTTTTTAAATTGGTCAGGAAACACCATGATGGTGTCGTAGGCCAGTGAACCGCAAATAAGAATGTTCATGAATCCGCTTAAAGTCTTTAATTGAAAGTGAGGCTATTATTGCCGCCAGACAGGCGGCTGGCAAGTGCTGAAAGCCTGATGAGGCTCAGGATTGTTTGATGGCCATGTCGATTAAGGTTTTGGCGGCTTTTTTGGCCGATTTGATCGCGCCGGAACCACGCTTGATTTGTTCTGCCTGTACGGCGCCTTCAAACAGGATGGACAGTTGCAGCGCCAGGCCTTCGGCATCTTTAATATTGGCGTCTTGCGCCAATTTGGTGATGAACTGGCGAAACTCGCGCGATTGCTGTGAAGACAGTTGGTGGATGCGGTTTTCTTCGTTAGGGAATTCTGCCGATGCCTTGATAAAAGCGATACCGGTGAAGGAGGGCGAAGTCACCCATTCTTCAATGAATTCAAACAGTTTCTGGATTTTTTCATTCGGGCTGCCACCGAGGCCACCCAGTTTTTCATTCATCCAGTTTTGAAAGTCCTGATGGCTTTGCTGCAACACGGCCAGGATCAGTTCTTCCTTGGTCTCAAAATACTTGTAAAGCGTCATTTTGGTGGTGCCGGCCACGGCCACAATCGTATCCACGCCAGTGGAATTGATACCGCGCGTCTGAAACAGGTCAGTGGAAACCTGAAGAATCTTTTGCTTTAAAGTATTCATGCTTTGATTATAGCACTCTATACCGCCTTGTATAGAGGTAAGCCAAGTCGCAAGGAATAAATCCTATTGATTTAGTTTTAATTATCGTGTTAAATATACTATACCGTATAGTATAGTTTTATGGACAATCAATCACAACAGGAGAACATCATGCGTCAACTACAATCATTGGTATTAGCAACATTATTGGCGGCTGCAGGCAGCGCGTTTGCGGCGGAGCCGTTGTTTGTGGTCAAGTCGGTGGAGCTTAACCAGCCAGTCGAGGTGGTCTGGAAAAAAGTCGCTGATTTTGGCGATCTTGGCGCCTGGCATCCGGCAGTGGCCAAAACTGAAATTGTCTCTGGTAAAAATAACCATGCCGGTGCCAAGCGCGTATTAACCTTGCAGGATGGCGGCAAAATTAACGAAACATTGACGGCCTACAATGCCAAATCTAAAAGCTATTCTTACAAAATCACCGATAGCGTGTTGCCTGTGAATGAATACGCCTCTACCGTGAGTGTGCACAGCAATGGCGACGGCAAGTCTGTGGTGGTGTGGGAAGGTCATTTCTTGCCAAAAGCGCCGGCTGACGAAAAAGCGGCTTCTGATACGATTAAAGGCGTTTACGATGGTGGTTTGAATCAGCTAAAAACATTATTCCAGTAATTGGGCAAATGTGAATGATCAGCCGTCGTGATTGCGACGGCTTTTTTATTTGGAGTTCAGCATCAGCTTGGGGGTGTAATTACATTTCACCTGGTCCAGCAATTGGTTGACCAGCACTTGCTCATCGCGATTGGTGGTGACATGGCCATTGATGATGTTTTCGATATATATACTTTTCAGTCGCTCTGGCAGCTGAATCGCTTCCAGCAAGCGGCAATCGCCGTGCTTCATGGTTTCCAGGCGGCTGTAAATGGCAGCGGTTTCAGAGGGGCTGGCTTCGTGTGACAGGGGGTGCGCAGGCGGCGAGTATTCTGGCGCTTTTGCTTGCAGCGCGGGTACTGGCGTGACCTGCATGTGCCAATAATATCCGCCGATGACGCCAAACAATAATGTCACGATGACCACGCCATAGTTGCGGATGGCTAGCCAGTTGATTTCGCGCCTGGTTTGCACATCAAGCAGTGCCTGCGCAGCTTGCCTGGCATGTTGCAGGGCGCTGGATTGCGGATGTAGCAATTTTTCCTGGCAGGCACTGCGCGCCATAAAATACAACTGATTAGCCAACATGTCAGGCAGTCTGGCGCCTGCCAGTTGTGCCTGGGCGGTCAGGTAGTATTGCAGCCTGTCAGGCTGGTTAATGTCTGTTGTCGTGTTGGCTGGCTGTTGCCCGATCGGACTGGACAGCAGGTCGTCAAGAATGTTGAATAAGGCTAGCAGTTTGTGCGCTGCTTGCTTGCCGGACTTGTCCAGCATGCGTATCAGCCATTCGGATTGCAGTAGCGCGTCCAGCATGCGCTTAGAACGGTTTGGTCACGACCAGAATAACCACGGCAACCAATAGCATTACCGGCACTTCGTTAAACCAGCGGAACCAGACGTGGCTGTGGTGGTTTTGCTGTGCGCGGAATTGTTTTAACAGTCTGCCGCAATAATGATGGTAGCCGATCAGCGCAATCACCAGTGTCAGCTTGGCATGCAGCCAGCCGCCTGTGAAGCCATAACCTAACCATAGCCATAGGCCAAAAGCCAGCGCCAGTAACATCAATGGTTGCATAAAGCGGTAAAGCTTGTGTGCCATCAGCAGTAATCTGGCCTGTGCCTGTGGATCCTGCTCCATGGCCAGATTGACGTAAATGCGCGGCAGGTAAAACAAGCCTGCAAACCAGCTGGTGACAAAAATAATGTGGAACGCCTTAACCCACAGCATTTAGCTGGCTTCCTTGTCTAATAGCTGACGTAACTCGGTAAAGTTGAGTTCGCCTATGGTTTTTTGCAGGCGCTTGCCCTGGGCATCAAAAATAAAGGTGGTGGGCGTCAGGTTGACGTCGCCAAAAGCTTTCACCATTTCGCCGTAGCCATCATGCATGACGGTAAAAGGCAGGTTTTTTTCTTTGGTGTAATTGGCGACTTGCGCGGGCGGGTCGTAAGGCATGGCGACGGCAATCACTACCAGGTTTTTGTCTTTGTATTGCTGGTAGGTGTTGATCAGGTCTGGCATTTCCTTGATACAGCCCGGGCAATCTGTGGCCCAGAAATTAACTAGCACGGTTTTGCCGCGCAACGATTCCATACTGATTTTTTCGCCACTCAGGGTGGTGAAGGTGACCTCGGGCGCTTGCGGTTTTTGCATTACAGCCAAGGCCAGCCCTGCAAACAGGGCCAGCGCGACCAGTGGCACTACCCATTTTTTAAACTTAGATTTGAATGTAGACATCTGAAAACCTGATTAGTCAAAAACCCTGGCGGCTGTACCGTGTTTGTGCCGAATACGGCGTGGTATAATTAGCTTTTGTTTTTGATAAATTATCAATGAACGCACCTGTCAACGCAGATTTGTTAAAGCACAATTCTACTCCTCTCACGCGTTTACGCGAAATCCCGTACAACTATACCTCCTTCTCTGACCGCGAAATCGTCATTCGGTTTCTGGGTGAAGAAATCTGGGAGATTTTAAATACCTTGCGTGCAGAGCGTAAGACGGGTCGTAGTGCACGCATGTTGTTCGAGGTGTTGGGCGATATCTGGGTGGTATCACGTAACCCTTATCTGCAAGATGACTTGCTGGAAAACCCAAAACGTCGCAAGGCGCTGATTGAAGCCTTGTACCACCGTATCTCTGCTATTAATGAGCGTAGCGGCGGTAACGATAAAGTGCAAAAGCTGGTGGCTGCGGCCACCAAGGCGGTTGAAAAATTTGCCGATGATTTCAAGCAAACGGCTGATTTGCGTAAAAAAGCCTTGGCCAAACTGACCAAGTTTACGCGCAAAGACAATGTACAGTTTGATGGCCTGGCACGTGTGTCACATGTGACCGACGCGACTGACTGGCGTGTCGAGTATCCGTTTGTGGTGATTAACCCGGATACTGAAGCCGAGATTTCCTATCTGGTACGTGCGTGTATCGAATTGGGCTTAACCATTATCCCGCGTGGCGGTGGTACGGGTTATACCGGTGGTGCCGTGCCGCTGACACCGTTATCGGCAGTCATCAATACCGAAAAACTGGATCAGCACACTGGCGTGCAAATGCGCACTTTGCCGGGTGTTTCACGCCAGGTGGCCACCATTGAGTGTGGCGCCGGGGTGGTGACACGCCGTGCCATGGACGCAGCCACTGCGGCTGGGCTGGAGTTTGCCTGCGACCCAACCTCTGCGGATGCCTGCTGCATCGGCGGTAACGTGGCCATGAACGCTGGTGGTAAAAAAGCTGTGCTATGGGGTACTGCACTGGATAACCTCGCCTCCTGGCGTATGGTGACGCCTGACGCCACCTGGTTGGAAGTCGAGCGTCTGGATCATAACCTGGGCAAGATTCATGATATCGAGATGGCGCGCTTTAAAATCAGCCGCTACGACATTGATTTCAAGAATCTGCTGTCTGAGCCAGAAATCCTCGCGATTCCAGGACCTAGCTTCCGTAAGGTTGGCTTGGGTAAGGACGTAACTGACAAGTTCCTGTCTGGTTTGCCTGGCGTGCAAAAAGAAGGTTGCGATGGCCTGATTACTTCCGCGACCTTTATTCTGCACCGCATGCCCAAGCATGTGCGTACCATTGCGCTGGAGTTTTTTGGCAATGTGTCACATGCGGTACCGGCGATTGTCGAGATTAAAGACTACCTGGATGCAACCGCCAAGCAAGACCCGGCCGTAATTATGGCCGGCCTGGAACACATGGACGAGCGGTATGTGAAAGCCGTGGGTTACGCGACCAAAGCCGCGCGTCAGCAACGCCCGAAAATGGTGTTGTTGTGCGATATCGCCTCTGATGACGAGAATGCCGTCGGTGAAGTGGCGTCTGCTGTGGTGCGTATGTGTAATGCGCGTAACGGTGAAGGCTTTATTGCCGTTTCGGCAGATGCGCGTAAAAAATTCTGGCTTGATCGTTCACGCACGGCGGCGATTGCGCGTCACACCAACGCCTTTAAAATTAACGAGGATGTGGTGATTCCATTGCCACGCCTGGGCGAATACTCTGACGGTATTGAGCGTATTAATATCGAGCTGTCGATTCAGAATAAATTGCGCCTGGTCGATGCACTGGAAGCGTTTGTGTCTGGCGACCTGCCATTGCAGCCGGACGAAGACGGTAACGCCGACCCTGAAGGTGTGAAATCCAAACAGAATATTGCGCTGCAATTATTGCGCGACGTGCGTGCCAAATGGCGTTTACTGTTAAATACGCTGGATGAGCCTGTGGCCGTGCTGGGTGAGCTTGGCAAAGCATTTACGCAATATGACAACGTGTTCCGTGCCGTGCAGTCGTATGATCTGCGCGTGTCTTGGAAGCGTGAGCTCAAGCGCCCGATGGCAGATATTTTTGCCGGCCGCGAATACCAGAAAATTCTCGACAAGCTGGATGAAATCCAGAAAACCGTATTGAAGAGCCGCGTGTTTATTGCGCTGCATATGCACGCCGGTGACGGTAACGTGCACACCAATATCCCAGTCAACTCCGATGACTACGGCATGATGCAGGACGCACACGCTGCTGTGGCACGTGTGATGGATCTGGCACGTGGCCTCAATGGTGTGATTTCCGGTGAGCACGGTATTGGTATCACCAAGATGGAGTTCCTGGACCAGGCCACCATTGATACCTTTGCCGCTTATAAAAACAAGGTAGACCCGAAAGGCCACTTTAACAAAGGCAAATTGTTGATGGGTTCCGGGCTGGAAAACGCCTATACGCCTAGCTTTGGTTTGCTGGAGCAAGAGTCCATCATCATGGAGCAGTCTGCCATTGGCGAAATTGCCGATGATATTTCTGACTGCTTGCGCTGCGGCAAGTGTAAGCCGGTGTGTTCAACGCATGTGCCACGCGCCAACTTGCTGTACTCGCCACGTAACAAAATTCTGGGTACTTCGCTGTTGATCGAAGCCTTCTTGTATGAAGAGCAAACGCGTCGCGGTATTTCACTCAAGCATTTTGACGAGTTCAACGATGTGGCCGACCATTGTACGGTTTGCCACCGTTGCGAGAAGCCGTGCCCGGTCAATATCGACTTCGGCGATGTGTCGGTCAAGATGCGTAACTTCTTGCGTGAGCAGGGTAAAAAGAAATTCAACCCAGGCACCGCTGCGGGCATGCTGTACCTGAATGCCAAAGACCCGGCGACCATTAAATTCTTGCGCGGCACCATGATCGGCATGGGCTATAAGGCCATTAATATCGCCAATAGCCTGGCCAAGAAGTTTGGCTTGCTCAAGGATAAAAAAGCGCCGCCAGCCACGGTGGGCAAGGCTGAAATCAAGGCGCAGGTGATTCACTTTATCAATCGCCCGATGCCGAAGAAAATGCAGTCCAAAACTTCGCGCGCCATGTTGGGTGTGGAAGACGACACCATGATCCCGGTCATTCGCAATCCGCAAAAGGTGACTGAAGATTCAGAAGCGGTGTTCTACTTCCCGGGTTGTGGCTCCGAGCGCTTGTTCTCTAACGTGGGCCTGGCGACACAAGCCATGCTGTACGAGGTCGGTGCGATTACCGTATTGCCACCAGGCTATCTGTGCTGCGGCTACCCGCAAACAGCATCCGGCAACCACGATAAAGGCCAGGAGATCACCGCTGATAACCGTGTGTTG
The DNA here is from genome assembly GCF_002454655.1 of Methylophilus sp. UBA6697. Lineage (NCBI taxonomy): Bacteria > Pseudomonadati > Pseudomonadota > Betaproteobacteria > Nitrosomonadales > Methylophilaceae > Methylophilus > Methylophilus sp. UBA6697. The sequence continues at coordinate 2,958 of NZ_DKJH01000019.1, read as the reverse complement.
TTCCATCGCGTGGCTAATACACTGAATTATCTGGACATCAAGACCGTGATTGTGTCTTGCGGTACCTGCATGGATCAGTTGCAGAAATACGAGTTCGAGAAAATTTTCCCCGGCTGCCGTCTGCTTGATATCCATGAATACCTGATGGAAAAAGACATGCGTTTGCAAGGCGTGACTGGTACACGTTATATGTACCATGACCCATGCCATTCGCCGATGAAAACCTACAAGCCGTTGGAAGTCACCAACAAGCTGATGGGCACCGATGTGGCACTGAATGACCGTTGCTGCGGTGAGTCTGGCACGTTTGCAGCGGCACGTCCTGACATTGCGACCCAGGTGAAATTCCGCAAGCAGGAAGAACTGGAAAAAGGCATGGAAAAAATGGGCCTGACCGTCGGTGCACCTGAGCAGGCGGTCAAGATTTTGACCTCTTGCCCAAGCTGCTTGCAAGGCTTGTCACGTTACGGTGACGACACCGGTATTGAGGCCGACTACATTGTGGTGGAAATGGCCAAGCATGTGCTGGGTGAAAACTGGATGGAAAATTACATCCAAAAAGCCAATAACGGCGGCATTGAAAAAGTGCTGCTGTAAACAAGACAAACCCCGCGAAAGCGGGGTTTCTGCTAGTGGTCGTGTGGCGCTTATTGTTGGCGCGCCTTGAGGTAGACGTAAATGCCCGCCCAGGTCATGACTACAAAAATAACGGCAATCACGATAAAACTCATCAAGCCATAGTCTGTAGATAATAAATCAATCAAAATTTTCATTGGGTTTCCTCCTGTAAGCTCATGATTAGCAAGCACTGATTCTGAGGATAATTTTGAACCCTATTGTTGACATGGTTTTTGATGTAACGCAAAAGTGATGCAGGCAGTAAGCGCTGAAATACAGCTTGTGCTGCCTTACTTGAGGATTTTTCAGGAAAATAACAGATGAATGTTTACCCGCTAATCAAACCGCTGCTGTTTCAACTGGATGCAGAGCAGGCACATGACCTCACCTTGCAATCGCTCAAGCGCGCTGAAAAACTGGGGCTGCTGGCATTGGCTGCTGGCCGTTTGCCAGAACAGCCTACGCAGGTGATGGGGCTGACTTTTCCTAACCCGGTGGGCCTGGCCGCAGGCCTGGATAAAAATGCTGCCGTGATTGACGGCATGGCTGCGCTGGGGTTTGGCTTTATTGAGGTAGGCACCGTCACACCACGCGCGCAACCGGGCAACCCCAAGCCGCGCTTGTTCCGTTTGCCTGAGGCTCAGGCCATTATTAACCGCTTTGGCTTTAATAACCTGGGTGTGGATCAGCTCATCCAGAACGTAAAAGCCAGCAAGTTTAAAGGCATCCTTGGTATCAATATTGGTAAGAATTTTGATACGCCTAACGACAGGGCGGCTGAGGATTACCTGACCTGCATGCGCAAAGTGTATAGCCATGCCAGCTATATCACGGTGAATATCTCTTCACCCAACACCAAGAACCTGCGCGCCTTGCAAGAAAAAGACGCGCTAGGCCAATTGCTGGCCACACTCAAATCCGAGCAAAAAATCCTGTCACAGGTGCATGGTAAATATGTGCCTGTGGTGCTTAAAATTGCACCTGACCTTACGACTGAGCAAGTGCAGGAAATTGCTGAACTGCTAATGCAGCACCGCATGGATGGCGTCATCGCGACCAATACCACGCTGGCGCGTGATGCTGTGGCCGGGTTGCCGAATGCGGAAGAAGCTGGAGGCCTGTCAGGCGCGCCTGTGAAGGCAGGGTCTACACGTGTGATTCAAACCCTGGCGTCTACATTGCAAGGCAGTTTGCCGATTATTGGTGTAGGTGGCATTTTGAATGGGGACGATGCCAAAGAAAAAATGGCTGCGGGCGCCAGCCTGGTGCAGTTGTATAGCGGGTTAATCTATAAAGGCCCGCAGCTGATTAAGGATTGCCGTAAAGCGCTGCTGTAATGGCATTGCCTATCCTTTACTCCTATCGGCGTTGCCCGTACGCCATGCGTGCACGCGTGGCATTGTGGGCTGCACAAATGCGGGTCGAAGTACGAGAGGTGTCGCTACGAGATAAACCTGCACACTTGTTGCAGATTTCTCCCAAGGGCACCGTACCTGTATTGCAACTGACAGAGGGAACAGTGTTGGAGCAAAGCCTGGATATTATGCTGTGGGCGTTGGCACAGCGTGATCCGCAAGGTTGGCTCAACGCAGACCGCGACACGATAGTGCGCCTGATCGCGATCAATGATGGTGACTTTAAAAAAGCCCTGGACCGCTACAAATATCCCGAACGTTATCCCGAGCAACCGCAAGTGTTTTATCGGCAACAGGGGGAGCAGTTTTTGCAGCTGCTGGAGGCCGCCTTGCAGCAACATCGCTTTGTATTAGGTGATTCTGCCAGTATGGCAGATGTCGCGATTTTTCCGTTTATCCGCCAGTTTGCGGCTGTGGATGCTGGGTGGTTCGCTGGTAGTGCTTATCCGCAATTGCGGGCTTGGTTAAACGGTTGGCTGGAAAGTGCGTTGTTTGCGCAGATTATGCAGAAGTTTCCAACATATATTGAGTCGACATAGCCAATATTGCTAAGGCTGATATTCCTTAGATAATGTCAAAGAAAGTCATTCTTCTGATTTTTTGTTTTGTGGGCTTGGGTGACATCGTTTTTCGCCTGTAGGCGAGTTACTTTTNNACGTGGCTTGTTGCGGAACTCGGACAGCCGATGGCCGAAAATTCCCGTCAACCCTGCGTTGCTCGGCGCGGCAGATGGGGACCCCGAACACCAACTGAGCGCAACCATTCTTGGTGGTTATCAGCAAAGCTGAAGAATTATGCTTCCGTTAAATTTTCACTAATGGTCGTTTGGCGAGATCAATCCCATTCATCACGCTGAGTAGCGGAGACAAAATGAGAGTAGAGGGAGCGACTGTCCGAATCCCGCAGCAGCTCACGCTTTGTGTGA